>CAZBSJ010000291.1:0-2426 GCA_964494165.1 uncultured Nitrospiraceae bacterium | reverse complement strand
GCACCATGGGAGAAACGCATAAGGTTTTGATTCAGTATAAAGGAAACGGCAATCCAAAACTGAAGGGGTTTTTAATAAAGAACCAGAAAAATAGTCTCTGATCTGAATTTACCAATAGGCACAAAAGTACTAGTGTAATTTCATGAAAAACTTGACAATCAATTTAATCACAGTCACAATATTTCCATGCAAAAGATACTGAAAGCTCCTGGCATGAATAAATGCATAGGTTGTTATTCCTGCATGCTTACCTGCTCCAGATATAATTACGACAGTTTCTCTCCGTTGATGAGCGCTATCCAGATAAGAACAAGAGGTGGATACGGAAGCACAATGGTAGCTGACATCTGCAGAGGGTGTCTGAAACCTGAGTGTGCCTCTTCATGCCCGGTCGATGCCCTTATACCAAGAAAAGGCGGAGGGGTGGTTTTTAAAGAAGGCCGTTGCATTGCGTGCCGTTTATGCATAGATGCCTGCCCTGTAAAGGTTATATGGTTTAATCAAGAAAAAAACAAGATCATAGTTTGCAAACACTGCGGACTTTGCGTTAAGTTTTGCCCTCATGGGTGTCTTATTATGGAGGAAAAATTTGCTTAACAGCAATATAATCAGGGTTCTCACAATCGATCTAAACAGAAAGACCCACCGCATAGAAGACAGAGAAGATCTGTTTAAAGAATATTTAGGCGGCGTTGGTATCTGCACAAAGCTCTTGGATGAAAATCTTATTCCAAATGAAGATCCTTATCATCCTGACCAGCCAATCGTACTGGCAAATGGCACATTATCGACAATCTTTCCAGTCGTTACAAAAGTCGTTGCTATGTTTAAATCTCCTTTGACAGGAGAACTTGGCGAGAGTTACGCCGGAGGAAGATTAGGATTTGCAATGAGGTTTGGCGGTCTTGATGCCATCGTCATAAAAGGCAAATCTGAAGATCCCATTTACTTGGCCATCTCTGATTATAAAGTGTCATTCAAAGATGCAGAGCCCATCTGGGGGCTTACATCTGAAGAAGTTGGTTCAGCAATAAGAGACGCTGAGCCTGGAAAGGGTCACAGGTCAATCATCAGGATCGGGCCCGCAGGCATGAAAAAAATAGCTTTTGCCTGCGTCAATGTTGACACTTACAGACATTTTGGACGCCTTGGACTTGGCGCTGTGATGGGAAGCAAAAATCTGGTTGGAATATATTTACTGGCTAACAGGCATTACCCTGTAGGTGCTCTTAAAAAAACCTATAATGATGTCTATAACAAAATATACCAAAGAATCACTTCAACGGACGAGATGAGGAAATATCATGAGTTCGGAACTGGTGTAAATGTCGTGCCCCTCAATACTTTCAGGGCGCTTCCAACCCGCAATCTCCTGAGCACTACCTTTGAGAAAGCTGAAAATATAAGCGGCGAAACCTTTGCTAAAGAAACCCTTATAAGAAAAGTGTCGTGTATCGGTTGTCCGATCGGATGCATCCATATAGGATTGCTTAGGAGAGAATTTGCTCCTCAAGCAGAGTATGAATCCATAGGACTGTCATACGATTATGAACTGATATTTGCACTTGGTTCATTTCTCGGTATAGGCACAACAAAAGATATTCTTACGCTGATTGACAAGATAGAAGATTTAGGGCTTGACGCCATGGCCGCAGGAAATATCCTTGCCTGGATTACTGAGGCTTTTCAGAAGGGAGTTATTTCAAAAGATCACATCGGCACTGAAATAGATTTTGGAAAAGTAGAAAATTATATTATGATACTTGATAACCTAATACGCCAGCCAAATGAATTTTACAAAAAAGCTTCCATGGGCACCTGGTATTTATCGGAGAACTACGGTGGAAAAGATTTTTCAGCTACTCTAGGCAAAAATCCTATTGCCGGGTATCATACTGGTTATGCTTCACTTATAGGACAGGCGGTTGTTGGTGCAAGACATTCGCATGTCGACAATGCAGGGTATAGTCTTGATCAGAAAAAATCCGACATCTCATCAAAAGAAATTATTGAAAAGCTTGTAACAGAAGAAAAAGAAAGAAATATTCTGAATTCAGCCGGGATATGTTTGTTTGCAAGAGGCATTTATAACCGAGAGCTTATTCAGGAAGCTCTTGCATCCATCGGAATTGAGAAAACCACAGAAGAGCTTGGAGAAATTGGAAATAAAATATTCAGGCTAAAAGTAAAAATAAAAAAAGATATGGGGTTCCGTCCTGAAGAAGTATATTTTCCAAAAAGATTTTTTGAGACTGAATCAATGAATGGCCCGCTAAAAGAAGATGTAGTAAAAGAAATGGTTACGATATATAAACAGATTATTGATTCATAGCGCTACTTCAGAACCTGAGTCTACTTAACCTCTGTTCTTTTTACCAGCCAGTAAACAACTCCGATCGCCAGGACTGCCGCAATGAGATAGTAAA
>CAZBSJ010000290.1:0-2431 GCA_964494165.1 uncultured Nitrospiraceae bacterium | reverse complement strand
AGAGGCCAAAAACTATCGCTACTATCAAAACTAAAACTAACTTTTTCATCGTTACCTCCATAAAGTTTATTTGTTATAATATTATAAGCATTATAAGCAACAAATATGCCAATTGCTTATCTGTTGATTTTAAAGCATTTTTTGCCAAATATTTTAAAAAAGCCTCACATTTTTTGTCTATTTTCTTAGAATTTGTCTATTTTCTTAGACAAGGTTTAAACTCCAGGGACTCATATATTGATTTTAAAGGAATATTTTTCATCGAACATTAGAATGAGACAACAAAAAATTGTACCAAAAGGAAACAGTGCTTATGGTAAGACAAAAATCCCAATAAAAACAATATGCAATAAGGAGTTATCGAGGTTGAACCTCGATAGGCCTTATTACTCACCGATATTTTAAAGAAATATTTTTCATTTAGCATTGAATAAATATTTCCAAAACCTTTTTTTAAAGAAATAAATTTAAAAACTTGCACTAACTATCAGTTTTTTATACAATTAATTAAGATTTAATAAACTATAAAATTGTTGCCAAAAGGCACAGTTTTTGCATAGAAATTATGTTTAGGATTTTATAGCGGAAGGGTTTATGCAATCATATTGTATATTTAAGACAGACCGAAATCTTAATTTGACCTCATGGGATGACCCCATAAGTCAAATTACGGGTGTGAAGCCTTCTGAGGCCATCGGCAAAAAATACAGCAAGATTTTTCCTCAAATACTTTATAAAAACAAAGACGCATTGTCTTTGTCATTGGAAAAAAGAAAAAAAATCGAACTAAAAAACCATGACTTTCAATGCCCGATAAGCAAGATTAGGGCAGACATTAAGATAGAACCTATTACAGCATCCAGAAACATCAAAGGGTTAAGCGTGACCATATCGGATATGTCACCCTGCTCTATACTGCAGAAGCTTAAGGATTCGCAACGGCTTATTGACATAGGCAAAACAGCATCAGCCCTTGCTCATGGTGTAAGAAACCCCCTCAATGCCATAAAAGGAGCTGTTGTCTATCTTAGTGAAAAATACTCAGGAGACCCGGACCTGATGGAGTTCTCCAGCATAATGCAGGACGAGATATCAAAACTGGATAATTTTATCTCAAAATTCCTCAGCACATCACTTTCAGAATCTGACGCAACAAACGTAGACATAAATTCAATATTGAAAAAGATAGAGATTTTCATGTCACTTCAATCTAATGCAAAAAAAATAAGGACCATTTATGAGTATGGCTCAATGCCGGAGGTTATGATAAACGCCTTTCAGCTGGAACAAGCCGTCTTAAACGTAATAAACAATGCCATAGAAGCCATGCCTGAAGGCGGAAAACTCAAAGTAAGAACTTACACGGAGAATGTTCTTAGTAACGCCTTTGCAGTTATTGAGATATCAGACACAGGCCCGGGTATCCCCAAAAGCAAAATAAATAACTTATGGGGCAAATGCGACAAAGGCAGAGGGTTTGGCCTTTGCATAACCCGTGAAATACTTCAGTCCTATAAAGGCAATATAGAGATAAAAAATTCAGAAGAAAAAGGTACAACAATAAAAATATACCTCAGATGCGGTTAAATGAAGGAATTAAGCATGAAGCATGAATACAAGGGGGATGTTCTCGTAGTAGACGACGAAATAAATGCGATAAAAGTATTATCAGCCATCCTTCGAGAAGACGGTTACGAAGTTCTCGAATCCAAGGACGTAGAAACTGCAATCAGCGTAATAAATGCGAATAACGTAGACACAATAATCACTGACCTTAAGATGCCGGGCAGCGACGGCATGCAGTTATTCGAATATATAACCAAGAAAGAACCTGATATACCAATTATCTTTCTTACCGCATACGGCACAGTCGACTCTGCTGTTTCTGCCATAACGCGCGGAGCATTTTACTACTTCATAAAACCACCTGATTATGCAAAGCTTAAAGGCATCCTGGCGCGCTCTGTTGAACAAAGAAGACTAAAAAAAGAGATTGAGCGGTTGAAAAAAAGAATATCTGATGGGAATGTTAACTACCGGATAATCGGAAACACACCTGAAATTCTGAACATACTCGATACAATTGAGGCAATAAAGAATTCTGTTGCAAACATATTGATTTGCGGGCAGACAGGTACCGGGAAAGAACTTATCGCAAAGGCATTGCATTTCAGCAGTGAACGATGTCATATGCCTTTTATTACTGTAAACTGCGCAGCAATTCCAAGAGAACTCATAGAGGCAGAGCTTTTCGGACACGAAAAGGGATCTTTTACAGGCGCAACCTCAAGAAGAATAGGCCGTTTTGAACAGGCATCAGGAGGAACTATCTTCCTTGATGAAATTGGAGAGCTGGAATTATCATTGCAGGCAAAACTCCTCAGAGTGCTCCAGGAGAAAGAGATTGAAAGGCTTGGCAGCAGCAAGAAAA
>CAZBSJ010000289.1:0-2432 GCA_964494165.1 uncultured Nitrospiraceae bacterium | reverse complement strand
TTAGCTCTGTGTCCTAATATTATCCTCTTTAGGGCCGCTCAATTTATCGCCTACACCATTCCATACATGAGTATTTGAAAGGGTTGCTCCACTTTTAAGTTTCAGTTCTCTGCCGTTCCAAATAAAGGTATTTTTAGTTGTTGCATTGAATTTAGGTTTCACATCCTTTCCGTCAAATGTCCATGTATTGTTCAACCAGCCACCTGCCTTTGGTTTCAGCTCCTTTCCATCCCAAGTATAAGTATTTTCAAGTGTAGCCCCAACCTTCGGCTTGATTTCGCCTACGATGGCACCCAGTGCATTGACTGCAGTGAACAAAGCCAATAGAAAAACAAGTGCTCGACTCGCGTTTATGAAGATAGAATCCGTCAATGTTTTCTTCAGCCAATGATCAGTTTAGTGTATCCCCGCCAATAAAAGCCACGTCGATGACCATATATTTCCATAATCTTACCGCAGAATTTTTGAGATGATTCCAACAATTGCCACTATCACAAAACCAATAAGTACAATGCCGACTAAAAAAGATAAGACTTCAATTGGAATAGCAAGCAATAACTGAAAAACCTCTGCGGAAAAGAGACCGTACAAGTCGATGCGCAAGAAGAGTTCATCAAGCGCACTTACAACTAAAACAATAATTCCTATAGCTACAAGCCCGAGTATTGCAATAGCGCCGGGATGTATTGCCCCTTTTCTAATCATTTCTTTTTCCAGACTTTGTTTTCATCAAAGTTTGAATATTTAACTGCATAAAGAGTTTCCCAAGATGATTTATCGACTACAACTATGCCAACATGTTTTGTTCGTACAAACCCATTTTCGAGTGAATTCATGATATTAAAAACGAGATATGCGGTATTTTTCGACTTGCCGAGTTTCATTGCTATCTCTTCATTAACACCAAGATACAGATGCCTAGAGTGAGTGCATTCCATTAAAGTCGCGCAGTATTCCTGGAATACAAATGGAAGATTTTCAAACCAAAACCCTCGCAACATGCGCGATTCGGCCTTGGGGCTACCCATCTCCCCACCGATCCGCATGTAGATGTCGCTACTATCTATATCGAAAGCCTTCTTTTTAAGATCATAACTATAAAGATCTATCTTGCCTATTTCCATTACATATGTCTTTTTTAATAAGGATGCGAGCTTATTCCTCATCTTATCTCTTAATCTTCTCGGTTCATCGCTTTTCCGAAAAAACTTCAACTCAATGTCGGTATGGTATTTAGATGGGATATCATAAAAAGACTCCACATCTTCCTCAATCAGAGCCTTCAGCTTTTGCGCATCGTAAGGCAGAAAAGAGTAATTATTCATGTCAATTTGAGAAGCCGGGATTTCTTCCCCATATGGCACTGAACTGGAGCAAGCAAGAATAAGAAAGCATAAGATCACGAGTGTTGCGAGCAGTGATTTCAGAACAATCTTATGCCTTAAAGTTGACTTATGCAAATCTGTAAAAGGTAAATGCATAAAGTTCCAGTTCCCTTATCTCAAAAAGTATTTTCATGGCGAGCAGCAACTGTTCCGGGCTGCAATTTTGACTGTCACAGATATCCTTGAGATTGAGTATTTCTTCCGCAAATGCCTTCGTACCCTTAAATGCGCTTTTTGTCTGATATGCAATTGCCTTCTCCCAAACTGACTTATTCCCTGCATCGGCAACATTGACGCCATGCTCAAGCAGTGTAATGTTGCCTATTCTCCATATCCAGTCGTCATAATTCTCATTTGTCGTTTTTAACCACAGGTCCTTCAGCGTTTGATAGTTGTCCGGGCTCTGTGCAAATATGTGCTCCCTCTGTATCATAATCCCATCATCTTCATCCACATCATAGTTGAATATTTTGAGGAGTTCTTCATTAGTATGGTCTTGAGAAAGCCTTTCATGTTCAAAGAGAACATATTTGAAATTCGAATAAGATAAATCGCGTATCAGGTAGTCCTTCTTATACTCGAAAGAGAAGGTGCTTACATGATCCAGTATCCCCTGAACATCATTTTGTTTCCAAACAAAACTTCCTATTGGGCGCTTGTTGTTTTTCCATATAGCCAATTCATTCTCTTCGATGAGGTTTGCAATTGAGATTGATTTGTTAGAATATGTTTTATACCTATCAATAGCCTTTAGTGTATAATCCAATTTGTTGGCAAGGTGATTACGAACGTGCGGCATATTCCATACCGCCTCGATATCCTTTGACACGGCGGGCGGGTTTTCTGCTGTAAACACTGAAAGCTTTTGGTAAAGGTTTTTGATGCGTTCAATGTCTTCCCATATTTTCATATGAACGTTACCGGTCGACTTCGGGTATGCATAGTCCGTGATCAATGAATCGACGCTCTCAATGTTCCCCGCTTTATAAAAAGCTACAAAAAGCGACTTGCTAAATACAGAGAGGCCAAGTATGCTGAATAATTGTT
>CAZBSJ010000288.1:0-2433 GCA_964494165.1 uncultured Nitrospiraceae bacterium | reverse complement strand
GAATGCATCTGCCGTTGTTGTAAAGAATATTTTCTCTTTGGATATCCCCTAAAAATGTTTTAAATCCAAGGGTTTCAATATCTTTTGATAACGCCCCTTGCCCTGAAGGTGTATCAAGAATCGTTCCTCTCATGAATTCCTTCACGCATTCGGACACCTTCTCATGAACACCCTTCCCGGAATATCTCTTTAAGAATTCCATTCGAGGGACCTTTTCACAGGACTTGAAATATCGTGTTTTGCTCTTTCGAGCCATGACTATCTGCAAATCAATGCCCCATGCCCGGAGGGCACCAACGAATGATGAAAATGATGAATTTCACGAAGGGTGACGAATAGCTATACATTCGTGTCATTCGCTGTAATTCGTGTTATTCGGTTCTATTTTCTAAATAAATGATCCTCTCTCTTCAAAACAACTCCTCCTCAACCACCCCGTGGGAAGAAACATAGACGATTCCTCTTTCCCTGCTTTTTTGAAGAAGGCGACGGAGGAATCTTTTTTCATTTCTGATGATCGGATACCGTTCCTGATAGGCTTTGAAGAACCTGAAGCGATCGGCCCGAGTCATGAGATTCGGGGTGGAAGTATTGAGTTGAAGAAAATTTTTAAACAATCTCTTTTCGTTTATCTTTTTATCCAGTCGCACATCTTCAAGATCGAGCAGATAAAATTTCCAAGTGTTTTGATTGTCCAAAACAAGGATATTGCAGGTTTTCATATCCCGGTGGTAGAGGTTCTTTTCGTGAAGGCTGGCAAGCCAATTGGCGAGGGTCTTAATAAACTGTCTCTTCTTCCGGGCACCCCCAAATCCTTCTAATAGATATCGGTCCAATTCCCGAGCATGCTCCGGGGTCTCCATCACCAGGAAACTCTCTCTCCATGCTAATCCTCTCCTTCTCTCTACCAGCGCCAACAGGATCGGGGAACCAACCCCTCTCACTTTCAACCCATTCCCAGAAACCCAGGCCCTGAGACCTTTTGAAATCCGGAAGAATTCTTTAAACCCGTCCCAAAACCGAGGATAACAAAACTGCTTCACGCTGATTTTGTTCTCTCCGTCCTTTAATATCGAAACGTTGACTTCGGGCGATTTTTTTACCAGGAGCGTTGGATTCGTTTGAAGAAGGCAAAGGTGATCTTCGATCACTTTTACCAAACGGTCCGTTGAGAAATCCCTTCGATGGTAGAGGACGGCTCCTTCTTCTCTCTTCACGGAAAATTCCGTGCTCTCTTTTAGGCAACGTTTGGTTCGGCTCTTCCACTGGCGTCTCTGGAGGGATTTCATGAAGGAAATGATCTTGTCAAAAGCCTCGCCTTTCTTCTGGAGATCGGAAAACTCCTGTTTGAAATATTTTTCGAGGAAGCTCATCTGCTCCTCTTTTCCCCAATAAGCCTGTAACGAATGGAAGAGCTGGGAAAGATTCCATAACCTCTGATTCAGGGAGACCGACCTGAGAATCTTGGCCCGATGAAGATCGGTGAGAAAAAAAGACTCGCCGTCCCACAAAAAGTTTCCTCCGTGAAGATCTTGGTGAAAGAGTCCGGAATCGTGTATCTTCCGCACGGTCTTCGCCAACTCATCCAACGCAAAGCCTTCCCTTGCGATCACAGGCTCCTCGAGCAATGAAATCCCCGACCCAATGGCTTCTGAAAGATAGATGCTTTCTTTTGTACAGCCGAAATGTTCCTTCTCGATCCAACCCAAAGGTTGCGGGATGTTGAGATTCCTCTTTTTTGTTTGATAGGCAATGAACCATTCCTTTCTCGCTTTGGAAGGGAGAAAAAAATATTTTAGAGAATGAAGCCCTCCTTTTGTTCTATCTCTCTTTAAAAAAATTCTTCTCCCCTGGGGCAGGGGAAGGATGGCAGCCCAACGGAGCATTGACTCCTTGATCACCTTTGCTCCTGCCTTCTGAGCGGAAGAAACTGGATCCTCAAAGAAGGTGGCCGGAAGAAGACTCCATATCTCTTCTTTCAAACAGCCTTTGATATCCCCCTGCGAAACGATTTTATAAGATGATTTGGCCATTCCTTTTGTTGTCCATTTCAAAGGCTAAGAGCGATAGACATTTGTTCCGTGGGATAAAGCCATCTTATTTATTGAGCGTCGCAAAAGTAATGAAACTTTTTTAGAACGTCTGTCTTGGGTAAGGGAGGCTTTAGCCTCCCGAAATCAGGGCGACTGAAGTCGCCCCTACCCATAAAGAAGAGGCAACCTGTTCCTTTATTTATGTGAAGCTCAATAGTTCTGGCCTGTCCAAAGAAAGTCTTTTTTGAGTCCTCTGAGAGAGAATCCTTTTCGTCTCCCCATGATCCTAAGCCTTCTTTGTCAATTCCTTGATGACTGAAAAAAGATATGGGGAACTGGCTTCAAGAGAATAATTCCTTTCCACAATCTCCCTTCCCTTAAGTCCCATTTCCTTTCTCAG
>CAZBSJ010000287.1:0-2436 GCA_964494165.1 uncultured Nitrospiraceae bacterium | reverse complement strand
AAAACAAAAAAGCTACGCCGCACTTTAACGCCTCCTTCCAAATGGGTAATTTCGGTTTAAATCTTACTTGCTAAGGGAAATGGGTCTTTACCAGCTTTTTCTCTGCAAGATATCCTTTATGTGTTCTTCAGCCTTTTTCTCGACCAGCAGAACTTTCTTGTGCTGGGCATCACCTATCTTCTCCATGAGCTTACTCATATCGACCGGCTTTTCAAGAAAATCAGCCGCGCCTGATTTCAATGCCTCAACGCTTTTTTCAACTGTTCCATGCCCTGTAAGAATAATAATCTGGAGATCAGGGTTTTCTTCCTTAAGACGCTTCAGGGTCTCGATCCCGCTTAATCCGGGCATTGCCAGGTCAAGGACTATTGCATCAAAATCTTTAGCCTTTGCATGCCTTATTGCCTCTTCTCCGCTTTCGGCAGTGTCAATCTTTAAACCGCGGCCTTTTAACCTCTTCGAAAAAGCATCAAGAAATTCCTTTTCATCATCTACCAGGAGCACCTTTGCATTTACTTCCTCTGCCATAACTAATTCCTCCTTAATATATTTGTTTGTTATTCTTCTTTTCTTATAATCCTCTGCGCCCTTTCAAAATCGCCTTCTTCGGCGAATGTAGCGGCAGTCATGGCGCGTTCTATCTTCTCTGAATATGCCTCCTTAATCTTGGCAACAAGCAAGTCTATATCTGCAGGCTTACGGAGAAAATCAAAACCGCCTAGCTTCTTTGCCTCCTCTTCGTCTTTTTCAGTGCCGTGTCCGGTTAGTACTATTACCTGAATGTCTTTATTGAATTTCTTAATCTCACGAAGCACTTCAATACCGTAAAGACCAGGCATCTTCAGATCAAGAACTATTACATCAGGCTCTGCCTTCTTTATGTAGGAAAGTGCCTGCTCACCATCGAAGACTGTATCTACCGTCAGTTCTCTCATTCTCAGACGCTGTGCAAGAGTCGTTACAAACTCAACCTCATCGTCTACTAACAGAACCTTTATCCCTTTCTTTTTTTTCATTAAATCCCCTCCTTATAACAAAGCAAATTTAAGCCCTTTGTATCTTTTTCTCGCAAGAATTTTCCGATTTTTTGCATTTTAACATCTCATGTTTGTTTTATTCAATCGCATCAACCCCGTATTTTTTTGAATTATCTGCCCTATTTTGCTTTAGCGTCTCCAGCAGATAGTGGTATTATTATGGTAAATATCTTGCCATCAGATGATATATTGCCGCCCATATCAGCTATGGTTCTGTGTAATATTACATCCTGATGATTATTATATCCCTCATCGGGCTCAGAAATATTTCCTTTTGGAACAATCTGAATCACAGCAGAACTATTATCTAAAAAAGTCCTGATTTTTATGCTGCTGTTTTCAGCAAGCCTCAGCATAAGATCGGTTATAATGCTGAAAATAACAAACTGAAGTCCTGACGGGTCACTATTAATCTGAGGCATATTCCCCTGAGGGTCTGATTCAAGTTTGATTTTACGCTGGTTTGCAAGCCTGTTCATTAAAGCCAATAGCTCCTCTATCACCTCACTGATACTGAAAGTCGATAACGGAAAGTCCATCCTGTGGGAAAAGCGGTTAAAATAACGTATCAATGCCAGAGTCTTTTCAATCTGATTATTTACAGATCGTAAAGAGCTTATATACTGGTCTGAATAATCATTTTTTACAGGCAGTTTGCCCAATTCTATCAGGTCATAAATTAAACCGTTGTGCTCCTTAATTACTGCAAGGTGGTTTTTAAGTTCATGACTGAATGTGGCCAGAATCTTCCCTATGAAACTGAACCTTAAAGCCATTAATTCCTGCGCCTTCTCGATCTCCATCCATACCTCCTGAAATGTCTATTCTGAGCTGCCGGTGTTATATTTTTTTATTGCTTTGTCTATTTTTAATGTCAGATCCTTGATATCTATCGGTTTCACTATATAGTCAAATGCCCCGGCCTCCATAGCCTTTTCCGCATACCTCGGCTCACCATGCCCTGTTACTATTATAACCTCTACTTCCTGTCTGAATTGCTTTATGGTCTTGAGCACATCTATGCCGTCAACTCCCGGCATCTTAAGGTCTAGCAATATAACTGCAGGCGGATTCCTTTTGACAATTGCGTAGACGTCTTCAGCGCAGTGAACCGCCTCTGCCTCATAATTTCTGAGGAGCAATCTCTCAACAAGGGTTGTAGCGAATTCCACCTCATCGTCTACTACAAGTACCCTAGGCCATGCCATGTTTGCCTCCGTCTTTAGCAATTTCTAATTTAAGTGGAATCTCTATGATGAAAAGAGTCCCTTTGTTAATCTCGCTTTCAACGATGATGTCACCGCCAAGCCTTTTTACGATTCCGTATGAAATAGACAATCCCAGACCTGTGCCTTTACCCTTCTCTTTTGTTGTAAAAAAAGGCTCAAAGATATTTTTC
>CAZBSJ010000286.1:0-2448 GCA_964494165.1 uncultured Nitrospiraceae bacterium | reverse complement strand
TATTATATGTTTTTTCAGATAGTTAGATTCTTAGACTTTTTACGAGACCATCAACTTTAGTTCTGTAATAAATTACCTCAGAAAAACAAAAATAAGCGATAGGACAAAGATGATATGAATAGGTATCTTAATGCAATTATTTTCGTGCTGGCTTTTCTCATGTTTAATTCTACAACGTGGGCTCAAGATTTCTATGTTGATGCAACAACAGGAAATGATACAAATGCTGGAACATCTGCTGCAACGGCCTGGCGCACGTTGAGTAAAGTCAATAATAGTATATTTGCACCAGGCGATAATATTTATCTTAAGAGAGGGGAAGTTTGGAATGAGCAACTTATAGTCCCTACATCTGGAACGGAATCATTACCAATTACATTTAGTGCTTATGGCACTGGGAATAGGCCTGTCATAAAATGCAGTGATTCTTTTACAGCATGGGTGCTTGTCGTTGATAAACCGCCAGTAAAGATATGGCGGGGCGGAATTACAGGTGTGAGAAACTTTTGGGGTGCTATGAAAGACGGGACTCGACTGGAGCGTTATATTGGGTATGTTATGACAGGACAAAAGTGGTCGGCTCCCGCTAATTTGGAAGATATGGTGGAAGGTTCCTTTTATTCTCCATTAAACAGTTCTGTTTTTTATGTGAGAAACGACGCAGGAAACCCTGGCAGTATTGATATTGGATCCCGGCAATATGGGATACTATTACAAGCGAAACAGCATATTGTTTTGGATTCTATAGAAGTAATCGGTCCATCTGGCAAACCAGTAAATGGCGGGCATGATTATATAGGGCAGATTCATATAACTGGTTGTAATGATATTACAATAAAAAACTGTGTGACGAGCAATCATAATTTGTATGGGATTAGAATAATAGGCGGATCTACTAATTGTCGTGTTGAAAAACATGTGTCATTCGGACATGGGAACACAGGAGTATATTTTGCAGAAGCAGGTGAAGGAAACTCGATAGTTGACAGTATCGTTTATAATTCTTGCAGGTTATCTTCAGATATAGGAGACTGCGGGTTGATTGGTGTCTGGAAAACTCCTGGTTTGAGAATTGAACGCTCCACCCTTTATGCCAATGGCCATATGGACGATACACATATAGATTCAGGCATTTCATATGTACAGAGCCCTAATGGTTTCGTTAACAGGTGTGAAATATACAACATAGCAGGGAATGCAATTCAATTTGCCGAAAATTCAGATGGAGGTATGGCAGCATATAATTTGATTTATGATTGGGGTGTTTTAAAATTAAATGATAATAATCACGGGATACGAATAGGGGGTGGACTCGGAACATCAACGGCTACCAATTGCAAAATTTTCAATAACTTATTCGACAATCGCAGGACAGGTTCATCCGGAGGCGCCGCACTTCGATCCGTATTTTACAATAATCATGGCCTTCAAGTTAAAAATAATATTTTTCTTAGTAACGAAATCCAATATGATCTTTTTATAGAATCGAAGGATAATTTCACTGACTGGAAATTTTCTAATAACATTTATTATAGATCTTCGGGCGTATCAGTGAATTTTGCGAAATCAGTCTTCTATGATTATGATAATCTGATCGGAGATAGAAAAGGATTCTTTTCCTTTGACAAAAAAATCGAAAGCAATTCGATAAAAAGTGATCCCTTAATAATACTTGGATCAAAAAGGCTGTCCGTGGACTCACCATGCATAGATAAAGGAGTAAATGTTGGATTGGTGTTGGCGGATTTTAATGGGAATGCCGTGCCCTATGGCGTTACTAGTGATATCGGGCCTTTCGAGCTTCATAGCCTTCTTCCTCCAAAATCCTTGAAATTAAAATAAAAAGGGGAGGATGTGTTTCTAATGCTATCAGAACCGTGAAGCCTTTTTTTGATTGGCATTACAACTTGTTGACCTTATCTTTAACAACTTTTACCCTTGAATGTTCTGATCAATGGTTTTTTGACCGGGCTGAAAATATATTGACATTTGACAATCCGGGCAGTAGAAAACCTCAGTTATGTAACGAGGCAATTTGCCTTTTATAAATGAGGCAGTTTTTAAAGCCCATTTGACCATTGCGCCGGTAATTGAAAAACTGGTTCGACACAGTTTGATTCTGGAATTAAACATAGACAGTTATAGAAACGAGAAGGCAAAAAAGAAAAAAATCTTAACCGATTATAATGAGGTCAAATCCCCAAGACCCACGGAATTTTGCTATTATGGTTCAAAGAAGAAAAAGTATCAGTCCGCTTAAGCAAGTCCATAATATTTCGATCGCCTTTTCATAACTGAGATTGCCCTCCGCAATTGCCTTATCCCCCGTAAGGATAAAAATAAAAAACACTGTAAAGTTTAATTTATAAGTATTTATTAAATAATCATGTTATCATGAACTCGTAAAAAGTCAATATTCGGACGGCTTTGTAAAAAGGCCGCAGGCAA
>CAZBSJ010000285.1:0-2454 GCA_964494165.1 uncultured Nitrospiraceae bacterium | reverse complement strand
AGTATCCTTTTAAGCGCATCCACAAAAGGAGAGACCTTTGTGATCTGCGAGCCGATATGCTTGTGTATGCCTACAACCATAGTGTTCTTCAGTCTGCTTGCAGTCCTGTAATATTCTATAGCGTCTTCTATAGGAATGCCGAACTTGTGTTTTTTAAGGCCTGTGGATATATAGGGATGAGTCTGCGGGTCGATATCAGGGTTAATCCTAAGTGCAACAGGAGCCTTTGTCTTCATTCTGCCGGCGATCCTGTCTATCTCCATTAGCTCCTCTTCAGATTCTACATTGAACATGAGTATCTTTGACTTTAATGCAAAGCGTATCTCGTCCTCTGTCTTGCCTACGCCTGCGTATACGATCTTGTTCGAAGGGATTCCTGCCTTTAATGCCCTGAAAAGCTCTCCGCCTGATACAATGTCAGCGCCTCCGCCGTTTTTTGCAAGGAGGCGGAGGACTGCAAGGTTTGAATTAGCCTTCAATGCAAAACAGATTATATGAGGGTAGCCGTCGAATGCATCGTCGTATGCCTTAAAGTGTCTAAGGATCGTCTTGTGGCTGTATATAAAAAGCGGAGTGCCGTATTGTTCAGCGAGCTTTTTAACCTTTACATCTTCAGCGTATAATTCATTGTTTTTATATTGAAAAAAGTGCATTTTATGTACCTTTCATGCTTATTTTGCCTTATATTCTCGCATAGGGACGGAGGGAATGTCAAAAAATGAGGATTTGCTGCCTTTTAACATTGATTAGATAAAAGATTTGTAAAGGTGCTCAACAGAAGCGCTCGACTGGTAGAGGTTTCAGTCATCCGTTGATTTTTTATGTTTTTGATTCCTCAAGTTCTTCGTCAATACGTTCTGCCAGGAAAATCTTTACCAATGATTGATAAGGCACGTCTCTTTTATTCGCAAGAAGTTTTAATTCTTCAAGCATTGATTCAGGGAGACGAAGAGAAATTGTTTTAACCGACGGCTTCAAATTTGACAGCAAAGTTTTCTTTGCCTTTTTCCAGTCAATAAACTCGGTTGAGTCATGAGTCGCCCAAAACGCCCTTTCTTCATCCTCAGTTCTGAACTTAGGTATTTTCTTCTTCATAGGACTGATACGCCCTCCTTTCTTTACGGCTCATATCTCTTGCCGATATTACTCTGATTTTATTTTTTCTAATCGTAAAAACAATAAATAAAAACCTTTCTGCATCAGTTTGGCCAAGGGCAAAGAAGCGGTTTTCCTGCTCTGAGTGCTTAACATCATCAGTAACAACCAATGGAAGATTAAAAAAAACCTGTTCGCACTCTGATGGTGAAACATGATGCTTGAGCCAAATCTTATCTGCATTATGACTGTCCCATTCAAATCCAGTGCATTTAGCCAAAAAATCAAATGGCGTCATAATGATAGTATATGACTATAATATACATATGTCAAGCCGTAATTTTGCCAAAACTCTGATTTTTCAATCTGCCTAACGCCTTATTCTATTATAAAGAGAGATTTTTTGAACTCAGATTATTTTGAACAGCAATGAAAAACAGGATATACGTCCTTCCTTAATTTAAAATACTATTTAAAGTAAATAACAGGGAGGCAGAGATGATTAAAAAACTCTATGACGACACCCTGAAAAAAGGACCAACGATGACGACTTAAAGACCCTGTGGGAGCGGTTTTCCATAAAACAATTTTAATCAAGCAGAAGACTTAACTTTTAATTAATCAGTCGATTCATAGAGTTTATGAGATGTCTCTGCCTCCGTGTGCAATTCATTTTTATTTTGAAGTGATTTTACTTAAATGAAAAATCCTTGAATAATATTGAGTTATAAGGATAAAATTAGTCCTATGAGAATTTTAATCAAAAAAACAGATATAGAAAAACTTTTTGCGAGCCTAAGAAAGCGTGCCCAATCAGGCAGCACTCAGATTGAAAATACTGTGAGAACAATTTTGAATGATGTAAGAAAGAACAGGGATCCGGCTGTTCTCAGATACACAAGAAAATTTGATTTTCCAAAAACAAAAAACATAGTCTTTAAACCCTCTGAAATATCTAAATATGCAAAAAAGGCAGACAGAAAAATTGTTAAAGCACTTATAGTATCTGCAAAAAGGATACAGAAATTCCATGAGATGCAGAAGGAAGCCTCATGGATTACAAATGATAAAACATACAAGAAACTTCCGGCAAGAAACCTCACCAGAATGACTGACCACACGTTTCTGGGCCAGATTATGCAGCCGATAGAAAGAGCAGGCATATATGTTCCTGGGGGTAAGGCATCTTATCCCTCGAGTGTGCTTATGAATGTTATCCCTGCTCAGATCGCTGGCGTTAAAGAAATTGCCCTTTGCGTACCAATGCCTAATGGAGAGGTAAACCCTTATGTCATGGCTGCCATACAGATGTTAGGCGTCAAAGAGGTATACGGTATCGGAGGGGCTCAGGCAGTTGGC
>CAZBSJ010000284.1:0-2457 GCA_964494165.1 uncultured Nitrospiraceae bacterium | reverse complement strand
TCTCCATGTTACGCGGTCTTTAAGTTTCTCGGTTAAATCTTTTGGTGTCAGCATATGATTACCTCTTGTAAGATGATTTTTATGGTTAACTAATTTCGATTTATCGTAAATTTAGCATATGATAATATAAAACTACACTTTTTGGATAAAGTCTTAAACAAAATTTAAATTTTATATTAACCTTAATTAGCCTGAGTTTTTTGTAACTGCCCGAGTTCTTTATAAGTTTTTGAATTGTTTCCATTAGTATTCTTTAATATCCCATCAAAATATCCTTTGCAACAATCAATTATAGCATTAAAATCCTGTGCAACAAATGTATTAAAAAGAAGAGTACGAGAAAATTTTTTTGCTATTTTAAAATAATAGCCATTTTCAGAGAGTAATAATGCTCTGTTCCTGTAAGTAAAATACCTTTTAAACCTCGAATCGCTATACCATACTTTTGCCCCCAAGAAATTAAAGTATTCCTTAACTGACGACGGGTGCTGAACAAATACTTCTGTTGTTGTAGCCATTTTGTACCCAAAGTTTCTGATTCTGCGCCGATATTCAGCTTCGTCCCCTCTAATAAAAAGTTCAACTCGTGGAAAGCCGCATAAAGAAATAACCTCTCGATCAATAAGCACACCATTAAAAAATTTTACCTCATCCCATATAATTTCACTTTTACAGATATCATTAACATTAACAAGGCAACCGTTGGGCGTTTTGTATTCAAAGGCTGTTTTTGAGTGGTTCTCTTCATCTATTATGAGGGAACCAGCTACTTTCAGCGAATATCGCTCCATAAAAAAAAACAACTTCGAAGAAGACTCTGGATGCAACGGTACTGCATCATCATCAAATATCCATGCATATTGTATTCCAGTGGAAAGAAAAGTTCTCATGCCGGTAAAAAAACCTCCTGCTCCGCCCGTGTTTTCAGAGTTTTGAATAATAATTAGATTAGAAATGTCTATATTTTTACAAAACTCGGCGGTGCCATCATTGCTTGCATTATCTACCACAATTATTTTTTCCGGCGGTAAAACTTGTTGTAGAATAGCAGTCAGAAGTTTTCCTATACGGTTTATGGCATTTCTCGTAACTATTATAACTGCATAGTTCATTTTGACTCCATTTTGACAAAAAAAACAGGTGGCTGATGCCCCTCGTCTAAAAATATAATTGATTTTCTTGCCGTGTCCAATGCCTCAGCCACCGCAATATCCATATCAATATACCTGTAGGTGCCAAGACGTCCGACAAAGGTTATGCTTTTTTGTGTCAGCGCTAATTTAATATAGGCAGCCAATAGATCATTATTGGTGACAAATCTAATTGGATAGTAAGGTTCATCAAATAGATCACATTTGGTACTGTATTCTTTATAGCAAATACTTGCGCTAAAAGAATCTTTTTCCCATGGAGCGAAATATTTATGCTCAGTTATCCTTGTAAAGGGAATCTCATAGTCACAATAATTAATTACGGCATTTCCCTGAAAATCACCTTCACATCTTATTTCCTCAAACTTTAATGTTCTATATTCTAGCCTGCCATAGCAATAACCAAAATATCTGTCCAGAGGTCCAGAGTAAAAAACATGGTCAAATGAATTATTAATATCTTCATATTTGTTATTAAGAGAAATTGTTATGTTTTTATGTTCAAGAATATTCTTTATCATATCAGTATAGCCGCTATGTGGAATGCCTTGATATTTATGGGAATAGTAATTATCATCATAATTAAACCGGACCGGCAGTCTCTTTAAAATCGATGCAGGTAGTAGTTTTGGGTCTATGCCCCACTGTTTGCGAGTATAGCCCTCAAAAAACGTTCTATAGATTTTTTCACCAACCATAAACAGAGCTTGCTCTTCAAAATTAGCAGGTTCTATAATATCTCTTCTTGATACGTTTGTGATAAATTCTGAAGCCTCTGATGGATTTAATGACTTATCAAATAATTGATTTATTGTATGCAGATTAACAGGAAGTGAATAGACTCTATCGCCACAAACTGCTTTAACCCTGTTGGTATAAGATACCATTTGACAATATTTGTTTACGTAATCCCATATTTCTTTATTATCTGTATGAAAAATATGAGGGCCATATTTGTGAACCATTATCCCTGTTGCCATATCTCTTTCTGTATAACAGTTCCCTGCAACATGATTTCTCTCATCTATGACTAGAACATCATGCCCTGTTTCTGCAAATTCGCGCGCTATGACTGCGCCAGTAATCCCCGCACCTACAATACATATATGCAACATTTCATACCCCGAGTTGTATTTAATGTATATGCCAATTTCCTATATTGAAATTCTCTATACATTACAAAATGGTGTTAATTTTTTGCAAGCATTCGAATTGCCTCATCAAAAATCTAAATGAAACTGAATCGTTACCTTGTTTCGCCTCAGACGGAAATGGACTTTCAAGCCGCATGAGTTAAGGGAGAGCT
>CAZBSJ010000283.1:0-2464 GCA_964494165.1 uncultured Nitrospiraceae bacterium | reverse complement strand
AACAAAAGGTAATGTGGCGCCTGCATGTAAGGAATGCAATAATAAAAAGAAATACATGCTGCCCATTGAATGGGAAGAATACTTAAAAAACATCCGCCAATCCGAAGAATAAGCCTGTTCCCATTGACTTTTTAGCCCCATATTATTAAAATGCCTGCTAATTATAACTTTAGCCTTGCCAGAAATCTAATAAAGCCTTTGGCTGATTTTACAAAACTAATCGGAGGTGAGTAGATGAAGAGAAATCTTTGTCGCACAAACAAGGTCTGCCTTTTAGTGCTCGGCTTTCTTCTGGCTTTCATGGTCTTCTCCTCAGTTGCATTAGCCGACACATGCGCAGACTGCCACACTTCGCTGGACAAGCTCAAAAAACTGGCGTCTGCCCATCCGGAGCCGCCCAAAAAACTTTCTGAGGGTGAGGGCTGAGCAAAAGCCATGGCTCCGTTGGAGCCGTACGAAAAGGTTTATGTAAGCGATAAGTCTTTCCTGAGTTCTGTCCACAATGCACAGGGCTGCACATTCTGTCATGGCGGAGACAACTCAACAGATGATATGGCAAAAGCCCATAAGGGAATCACAAAAAGCCCTGATGAAAAGGCAGATGTCTGCGCACAGTGCCATGCAGATATTGTCCAGAAATATCTTAGCGGAATGCACAAGACAACAGCAGGCATGAAAAACATGCTTTCATCAAGATGGAATCCCAAAAGGACGACTGCCCATCCAAAAGACCTTAACACAGTCTTCACAAAACACTGTTATTCCTGTCATGCATCATGCGGAGACTGCCACATAAACAGGCCTAAAGGCCCTGCAAAGGGAGGCCTGCTTGCAGGACATAAATTCCTCAAGACCCCTCCCGAAGACATGACCTGCACTGTCTGTCACAGCGCGCGCATAGGGGATGAATACTATGGACAAAACCCCGGCGCCCCTGCAGATGCTCATATAAGAATCGGGGGCATGGGATGCATTGACTGCCATAAAAAGGAAAATGCAATGCACGGCTCTGGCAAGCCTTTATTCGACAGATATGAAAACCCCCTTCAGCCTGACTGCAAAGAATGCCACAAAGACGTTCTTAAGGGCACTAAGCTGATCTCACAGCACGAGATACACGGAGACAAACTTCAGTGCAATGTATGCCATTCAGTAATGTACAAAAACTGCAAGAACTGCCATCTGGATTACAAGGAAGAAAACGGGGGCATCAAAGACCGTTTTTACAAAAGCGAGCCTTCATTCATGGCATTCAAGATAGGCAAAAACTATAGAAAAGACAGGCAGTACAAATACATCTTAGTAAGGCATGTGCCTGTATCTCCGGACCATGCAAAGGTTTATGGCCCGGATGCGTTCACAAATTTTGACAAGCTTCCAACCTGGAAATATGCGTCCCCGCACAATGTCCAGCGCATTACACCGCAAAACAAATCATGCGATTCATGCCACGGGAATGAAGCGCTCTTCCTGAAGAAAGAGGATGTAGATTCAAAAGAACATAATGCCAACAAAGACGTCATCGTAACACAGGCGCCAAAAAAGACAGGGAGGAAATAACATGAAGAAAAAATATACGACAATATTATTATTTTCAGTAATGATATGCTCCCTGATTCTTAGCGCCGGGATTACCTTTGCCGAGACAGCCAATGACCTTCTGAAAAAAGGCGAGGGCTTGTTCCAAAAAGGCGATTTCAGGGCAGCTGTCGAAACCTTAAGGCAGGCAATCACCATCGAGCCGAAAAACAAGAAACTCTGGCGCGCATACAATGACGCTTATCAGGCAGATGCCGCAACCAGATTCATGGCAACATTAACCGGCTCTTACAATGCAATAACATATGAAGAATTTCTCGAAAGAAAAAAACATAACCCTGATATCTTCATCATCGACCTTCGTTCTGAGAAGGAGTTTAACGAAGAGCATATACCCGGCTCTGTCAGCATCCCGCTCGAAGAAATGCGGAAAAAACTGAGCATGCTTCCTGAGTTAAAGATTCATGAGATAGTTGTTTACTGCGCGGCAGGCCCGCGCTCTGCAACAGGACAGATGTATGTCTCCATGCTCGGCTATACAAACGTGAAATACCTGAGAGGCGGAATGATGGCTTACAGGTCTGCAAAAGAAAAAGAAGGCAAATAATAAAAAGAGGGGAGTGCCAACTCCCCTCTCACTTTAAGTTTTCAATATCTTCCCATATCCCAAAGCTTCACTGGCTATAATGCAGGTGTTGAGGAAAAATTTATTTTTCGATACCTTGATTTACTTTTCACTAATTGATAGACGCTTATATTTATCAATACAACAATTCAAGATAATCGCAATAAATCATCGAGTTAAATAAATTTTGGATGCAATATCTGCATTATCCGTAAAATTAAAATTGTTTGTAAAAATGGGCAAGAAGATTGGTGCGAGAGAGGGGAGTTGAACCCCTACGGTGTTACCCACTGGATCCTA
>CAZBSJ010000282.1:0-2468 GCA_964494165.1 uncultured Nitrospiraceae bacterium | reverse complement strand
ATCCAGCCAAAGCTTGTTATGTCTCTTTTCATTTGAGCCACCTCGTCTTTATCCATTCAATTGTTTCTGCAAGGTTTATCCCATTAGCGAAATCAATCATATAGGGAACTTTTTTGATGTCATCCATTGGGATAGAGACATCTGGAGGAAAAACCGGCGCCAGCCGGTGGTAGCGTTCTTCGAGTATCTGCCTGCACTGGAAGTCAGCAATTCCTGTCATGCCGTCGAGCATCAGGCTGACCAGAGGCTTTGCCCACTGGGCATAGCCCCAATCAAGCTCCTTGCCTTTAATGTAAACAAGCGATGTGCCTGTGCCGAGGGATAATAAAACCACATCATCCATCAGAGGTCTGCTCTTCAAACGTGAGTCCTGCGATTGTGCAAGCGCGCACATGCTCGGATTGGCTGCAAAGACTCCTCCGTCAATATAGCCGTCAACTGAGGGAAAATATGTGGGAGCAGAGCTTGTATAAAGTCCGACCTTATATGCGAGCTCTTTGCTGTCTGAGTCAGAGCCGGGGAAATTGTGGAAGAGTTTTGGTTTCCAAGTTCGTTTGCGCGGGTCTTTTGCCTCATTATCAAGGTCAAAGGCTGTGATGAGAACGCGCTTCTTAAGTTGTCCCAGGGTAGTCCGGGCAAAGATTTTTTTCAGCTCCTTTTCAAGGTTTCTGATGTCATAGTCAGCACCTGTTATCTTGCCGATGTCGATTATATCATCAAGCCATGAATCATCGAATATCTTGTCTGCTTTTTCTTCATAAAGTTTGCGAATTCTCTGGATGTCCAGCCCGTGGGCCAGACCAAGGGCCAAAAGTCCGCCTGTGGAAGTTCCTGCGATTAAGTCTATGGAATCGAGCCATCCCTTTAAGCTATCTTCCGAGTTAAGGCGTTCCAGTATAATGGCTGTTACTATTCCCCTGATGCCACCGCCGTCAAGTGACAGAATGCGGTACTTGGCCATCGAACATTCCTCCTTTTGGCTCAGTCAACGCCACATTTATTAAATTTTGTTGATCCTTTCTTAGTGCTCATTTCATTAAGGGTTAACTCTTTTCATTTTTCTACGGAGTTCTGAATCGATAATAGTTATTTAAAGGAATGTAATCCAATGAGCATGGGTCTTGTGGCATTCGAGGTATCCTTGAATACGACCACTTTGTAATTCTATTATCTCCATCCAATATAAATCTTGCCCTGACCGTCCAAAAATACTCTGTCGAGGGTTTAAGTGTAATTTCAACTGTATGTTCTGGAGCTAATAAGCCTAGCCTGTCATAGACTAATTTCTCAGGATATCCATCACGTCCCTCCCAGATTCTCAAATCATAGGTAATCTCGGTGACTTTTCCAAGTATGTCAGTTGAATCGTGTTTCTTATCCTTTTCGCGAGGAAACTCCTCCCACCGAAACGCAGGCCTAAGAGAATTGATCTCTGAAAATTTTAATTTTCCCTTTGTAAAAACCCCGATACCAGAGGGTGGAGGATAGTAAGGCTTCAGCATGCAGTGTTGGTGAGCAGACCATATAGATTCCACATGAAAGTTGTACAGAAGAAAAATGTTTTCCACTATCTGATTAGCTAGGCTTGCATAGGCTGTCTCAAATTCTCGTTGTAAAAGAGCAGCGTTTTTTCGACCCCATTCACTTGCTTTTCGCGGTCTGCTTGTATGAGAGGACTCAAATGAATAGAGTTCTGCTACGTCAGATGGTCGGAAAGCTTTTACGGCTATGTTCATGAAAAAGGAGATTGAAGGATCTGTTTTTTCTCCTCCTGAAAATCCAAGACTTTTGACGCTTACCTCGAGGGCCAGATCGATGCCTTCCTTGCTCAGAAAACGATATTCAGGTTTTTCGTCATAGGTAGCAGGTCCAATGCCTTTTATCAAACTAAACTGATACCCTGTCAATAACCAGCCTGAAGACATTACGTGCTCGGCGAGTTTTTCCTGGACATTTAGATTTGCTATTGCTTTTGCAATCATAGCCTCGATTTTCTGAACTTCATCTTCCGGAACTGCTTTAAATGTGCCTTCAATTCCGCCGGCAATGCCATAAACCACTGCACCTGCTACAGTAGCAAAAGGCCAGAGCACTATGTCGTAAAGATGACCCGCGGTTTGCGCTCCTTCAAGCATGCCGTACAAAGCCCCTTCAGCCGCGCCCTTTGCTGTTCCAGTGCCTCTGCTTTTAGCGAATGTGAGGAAATTATTTTTGGGAGCATAGGAAGTAGGAATAACAGCGACCGAGCGAATATGCTGCCTTATTTCTTTAGGTAAAGGAGATCTGAATGATCGAGAATGTTGTGTGGCGCAACCAAATGATATAAAAAGAAGCGAAACAAAGAGTGCGATGCTGATAAATTTGGACAAAGAGTTTATTGTTCTGCTTTTAGACATATTTAGTTCTTTTTTATATACCCACATTCAAGGAGCAAGTGCAACAGCAACAACCTCGGCTGGTGTTTTATA
>CAZBSJ010000281.1:0-2494 GCA_964494165.1 uncultured Nitrospiraceae bacterium | reverse complement strand
AGGCAAATAAAACCGCCAATGAATGATGCTGATGAAATATTAGAGATTGTTAATTCAGAGGGCGAGGCCATAGGCCTCGCCCCAAGGTCTGAGATACACGGAAACCCGTCATTAATCCACCGCGTAGTACATGTGCTTGTATTCAATAAAAAAGGAGAATTACTGCTACAGAAACGCTCTCTACGCAAGGACGTAGCCCCAGGCAAATGGGACACCTCTGTCGGAGGCCACATTAATCCTGGGGAAAACACCCTGGAAGCTGCAAAACGCGAGACTGAAGAAGAGCTTGGGATCAAAAATTGCAAACCCGAATTTCTTTATACCTATACTCACACCAATCCCTACGAGACAGAACTCGTTTATACATACAGATGCCAGAGTGATGAAGAGCCATTATTCAATAAAGATGAGATTGACGAGGCGAAACCATGGAAAATCGAAGAAATATTGAGCAGCATTGGGAAAGACATCTTCAGTCATAATTTCGAACATGAGATTTCTACTTATCTGAAGTTTGAGGCAAAAAAGCAGTCAAAGCAAAATTAAAAAAAATCAAACACCCCTGGCGTCTGTGCCATATATGTATTTGTGAATCTGGAGATTAAGCCTTACATCAAGCCTGTCTTCGAGAATCCACTTAATCAGCAAGTCAGGAGCAAGCCTTCCAAAAGCAGGAGAAAACAGCACATGGCATTTATTTTTTAAGTTATGCTTATTCATAAAATCCCTTGCCCATTCATAATCAGTTCTGTCAGTTAGAACAAATTTTACCTCATCCGAAGGCTTCAGATAATTAAAATTAGACAGATCCATCTCCTCCCACATGCCGCTTCCGGGAGTCTTAACATCTAGGATTATAATCGCCCCTTTGTCTATGTCTTTTATGCTTAAAGTGCCGTTGGTCTCGACCAGAACCTTGTACCCCTCTTTTATTAGTCTTTCCACAAGATTGAAGGTTCCCTTCTGAAGCAACGGCTCTCCGCCGGTAACTGCGATAAGACCGACTCCAATCAGCGTGACTTCATTCAGCACATCATCTTCTGAAAGCTCTCTGCCCTCTTCATAAGCGTATGTGGTATCGCAGTATGTGCATCTGAGGTTACATCCAGCCACCCTAATGAATGTGCATGGCATGCCCGTATAGCTTGACTCACCCTGTATGCTTGTAAATATCTCGCAGATCCTCATAACTCAATATTTCATTCTTTCATAAATACACCAAAAAGTTCAATATATTGTCTTTCTACACAGATTTTCTATAAACTATCAAAACAAAAATGCCGAACCGAAAAATATTTAATGATTCATGTAAAAACCTGCTTGTCAGAGGGGTTAACTGGATAGGCGATGCTGTAATGACAATGCCTGCCCTCAGGGCATTAAGAAAAGCACTTCCGGATAAAAAAATCTCTCTGCTGGTAAAACCCTGGGTTGCGCCTCTATTTGAAAAAGACCCGAATATAGATGAGATCATATTTTACGAAGACAAGTACAAAAGTCTTACAGGCAGGTTCAGGCTCTCAGGCATTTTGAGAGAGAAAGACTTCTGCAGTTCAATATTATTCCAGAATGCTTTTGATGCAGCCCTCATATCGTATATGTCAGGCATACCAGAACGCATCGGCTATGACAGAGACCTCAGAGGTTTGTTTCTGACTGATCCAATACCATTTGATAAAGACGACAGAAAAATCCATCATGTATTTTATTATCTTAATCTTCTTAAAAAAATCGGCATTAATGCAGAATTTTCCATTCCCTATATTTACTTATCAATTGAAGAGAGGTTAAAAGCCAGGGAAGCTATAAAAGGGCTGCGACGGCCGGTTATAGGAATAAATCCAGGCGCTACTTACGGCTCTGCTAAAATATGGCCTGCTGAGAGATTTGCAGAGGTATCCAAAAACATAATATCAGAGCTAAAAGGAAGCATTGTTATATTTGGAGGCGGTTCAGAAAAAGCCATAGCAGGTGAAATCATTGCTAACTCTCAGCTTTCAGCCTTGAGCTCATATATTTTAAATATGTCAGGAAAGACCAGCCTCAGAGAACTATCTGCCCTTATCTCAGAATGCGATGTTATCCTCTCAAATGATTCAGGACCAATGCACATTGCATATGCCGTAAGAACGCCGTTAGTAGCAATATTCGGCTCTACTGACCCGTCATTGACAGGCCCCCTGGGAACCGGAAATATAGTTATTAAAAAAGATATTGATTGCAGTCCATGTTTTAAAAGAAAATGCGAAAAACTGGAGATGATATGCATGAGTACTATCATACCCAAAGAAGTCTTCGGCACCATAAAAAAACTCGTCCCTGAAAACAGGGCAGTTTTTTTTGACAGGGACGGGACTTTGTGTAAAGATGTGAATTACCTTAACAAATTCGAAGACCTTGAGATATTCGAAGATGTGAAAGACCTGGGATTGTTGAAAGAAAGAGGATTCAGATTAATTGGGGTAAGCAACCAATCAGGGATTGCCCGTGGCAT
>CAZBSJ010000280.1:0-2524 GCA_964494165.1 uncultured Nitrospiraceae bacterium | reverse complement strand
CCGCTTATTCTCCTGCCTTCCCTTTCCATAACTCCGTGAGCTGTTTCGGCAATATAGGCATTGCTCAAAGATGGTATTTTCTGTGAAAGATAATTCAAAGCCTTCCGTGCATCCGCCTCTGCCGTTGCATCCCGGTCACCACTGTCAGCCCAGCTTATACTGAATTTAAAGTATCCTTCGCCAGAAGAATCCCCGGCGCTGAAAACAGTAAACTTCATGTGTGCAGACAACAATCCTGTTCTTGCAGCCTCGGAGAGATAAAATGGGATTTTTACAGGAAGCGATTCCTCAGGCTGTTTTATTCCTTTCACGAGCACTGTGTAACCGGCCATCTGTATCTTATCTGACGGAGATATTTCAAAAGGCGCATCAGCCATGACAGAGACTTCTCCATCCCCTGAACAGTCAATCACCATGCCCGGCATAAAGCGGTATTCTGTCTTTTGGCCGAGCGCGGAAACCTCACTAATCTTTCCGCCGTTTTTTTCAACTGAAGCCACTGCCGTATTCTTTAGTACAGCAAGATTCGATTCACCTGAGCACAGTGATTCGAGTATGCTCCGGAGATCTTCCTTAGAATACGGAAGGACAAAGACGTTACCAATTCTTTTTATCTTTCTATGGGGAGACATCTCCCTGAGGCGTGATACTATCTCAGAAACAATCCCGTGGTTCAGAGTCCCGGAAGGAATATCACGGCCGTTCAGGTACAGACCGCATATATGATGAAGCAATCCGGCGTAACCGATTCCGCCGAGATATGAATGTTTCTCAATCAAGATGGTTTGGACGCCGTTGCGGGCAGAAGCCACCGCAGCCATGACTCCTGAGACGCCGCCCCCTGCAATTAATATGTCACACGGAATATTCATTGCGGATGGGAAACTCCCAATTCCTTCCTAATGTTCTCCTCTATTTTGATAATCTCGCTGTCCTGCATGAGCCCGTCAAGATGTGAGATTACAAGATTTAGTCTACCGTGAAAATGGTTGAAAAAGAAACCCAGCCCTGGAGGAACCGGGACACGGGGCATATGAAAACAGTTTCCGATGTTTGCGCCCATAAAATCAGTAGCCTTGAAAAGGCTTTTGCCTAAATTTGCGAAACAAAATGAGGCGATCTTTCCCTTAAATGGAAGTCGGAAAATTGCTCTGTAAACAGAAAGAGGGGCAATGCGGGTAAGGTGACTGGCGTTGCATATATCCTGAGGCAGTCCTGTTTTGACCTGTTCATACATCTGCTCCTTAACCGACTGAATAAGTTTCTTGCTGTTCTCCATGTCATCACTACGAATCCGGAAAAACAGGTACGAGACATGATTGAAAAACAGCTCCTGCCTGATATCCTCACTGGTTCTCATATCAACAGTAATCGGTATTAAATAGTTAGGCTCCCCTATACCACGCATCGAAAAGAGGGAATGTATCGCATGAGTAACAGCGCTGAGCAGGAAAGGCATCTCCATAAGATAGCCTGCCTCACTGTATGCGGTTGCGTAAATCTTTTCAGATTCATCAGCGCCGAAAGATATCACCTTAAATTTCATCTTCCTTTTTTTCCCTGGCGGGATAGGAAGGGCGTCAGGAACCTGACGTGTCAAAGCGCGCACCTTGCGGTTAATATTCCTGCCGGAATAAAATTTTTCCATCCAGTTCGAGAGGAACGCCGGAGCAACCAGAGGAATACCATCGGAGATATCTGTCCTGCCGTTTCCGGCTATGTACTCCCTTAGAAGATAAAGAAACGCTTCAGCGCCGCGCGCATCCAGGAGACGATGATCAAAGGTCATCGCAAGGATGCTCCTTCTGTTTCCAAGATGAATGAGATGAAAACATAAATGATCGCTGTCGCTGTCAAAAGGCCTGTTTACGCCCTCTTCCAGCATGTAAATCACATCCTCAATCGCTTCGGTATCTTCCATGCAGGTAACAGTCAGACCGATGGATCTGTCTATTGTTCTCGGGATCCTCCAGTAGGGGGCAAGATTTATATCGCGTGAAATGCTTCCTGTCAATATCGGAAGCTCGTGTACGACCCGGTCCAGACATTGCCTGAGATGGTCTTCATCGATCTGAGAATCCATGACAAAGACTACCTGGGATGAGTTGCCAGTGCAGGTCGTTGCCTTCAACATGCAGTCAAGGGTTGTAATAACCCAATCGGTTCCTGAAAGGTATCGTTTGTTTTTTGAAGAGGGGATCACAAAACGCATTATTGCAGTTTTCCGCTGATAAAAGAGGCCAGTGAATGTATTGTCTCAAAGTCTTTCTTTGTCAGATCCAGTTCTATAAGTTTCAGTTTGAATGTTTTTTCTATAAAGACAAGCAGTTCCACAAGCCCAAGCGAATCCACGCCGATATTATGCAATGGAACCCCGGCCGGAACAGACTCCGCATCCCTGGCGGTGATGGAGGCTACTCCCTTTATCAGAGTATTTTCAATTTCCTGAAGTGTCATACTGCCCTCCGCATTGGATTTTTTCAAAATTTCTTCGGCTCTTTTTTTGGCCTCCGCGGCTTTTTCT
>CAZBSJ010000279.1:0-2525 GCA_964494165.1 uncultured Nitrospiraceae bacterium | reverse complement strand
ACCCTTTTCAACTGTCTTACCGGAATAACAAGACCTACAAAAGGGACAATCAGTTTTTCTAACAGGGATATCACAGCACTCCCTTCAAACAATATCGTGAAACTAGGAATTGCAAGGACATTCCAGAACATTAGGCTTTTTAAAGAGATGACTGTTCTGGAAAATGTAATGGTATCTCAGCACTGCAGGACATATTCAGGGATATTATCATCAGTATTCAGAAGCAATTATTTTATAAAAGAAGAGAAGGCTATTAGAGAAAGGTCTATGGAGTATCTAGCGCTTGTAGGGCTCGCTGATTTTTCAGAGACGCTATCATGGAACCTTCCTTACGGGAGGCAGAAGAGGCTTGAGATAGCAAGGGCTATTGCAACAGAGCCGAGACTGATACTCCTTGATGAGCCGACAGCCGGCATGAATCCTCAGGAAACTTCAGAGATGATGGGACTGATCAAAAAACTGCAGGGACTTGGAAAGACCGTTATCCTTATAGAACATGACATGAAGGTTGTAATGGGGATATCTGAAAACATAATAGTGCTTGATCATGGGGTTAAGATCGCTGAGGGGACCCCAGAAGAGATAAGGAACAATCCCCTTGTAATAGAGGCCTATTTAGGGAAGGAAATAAATGCTTGAGCTTAAAGATGTGAAAGCATCTTACGGCCCTATCGAGGCATTAAAGGGCATTACCCTTAAAATAAATCAGGGTGAGATTGTCTGTCTTATTGGCAGCAACGGGGCAGGTAAATCAACTACACTTATGACTGTGTCAGGGATATTAAGGCCTAAAAGCGGCAGTGTTTATTTTATGGAAAATGATATCTCCAGCATGCCTTCGCACAAAATTGTAGAAGCTGGAATAAGCCATGTGCCTGAAGGAAGAAGAATCTTCCCAAGGCTTACTGTGAAGGAAAATTTGGAGATGGGGGCGTATGTAAAGTTAAATGATAAAAAATCAAAATTTAAAACTCAATTAGATAAGACCTATGAACTTTTTCCTGTGCTGAAAGAGCGTGAAAAACAGATTGGAGGCACTCTGAGCGGAGGAGAGCAGCAGATGCTTGCTATATCAAGGGCATTGATGTCAGAGCCGAGGCTTCTTCTTCTTGATGAACCCTCCCTGGGACTTGCTCCCATAATTGTGAGTAAAATATTCAGGGCCATAAAAGAGATAAATCAGGATGGCGTCACAATTCTCCTTGTTGAGCAGAACGCGCATGCGGGCCTTAATCTTTCAAACAGGGGCTATGTCCTGGAAAACGGACTAATAACAATGCATGGCATCGGAAAAGAGCTTTTAAATGATGAAAAGATAAGAAAGGCTTATCTTGGGGAATAAAGGTTTCTAAGCGTTTGACTTCAGTATGTAAACCCTCATGCCTATTTTGGTTGACAATACGATTATATTTCATCAAAAATATCCTGTGATCAATAATCTGAAAAATAAGGTCATTAACCGTGATTTAATAACAAAATCAGAAGCCTTTTATTTATCCGGTATAAAAGGTTCTGATCTTTTCGACCTTTTTGCCGCAGCGAATAAGATCCGTGAGACTTTTATTGGTAACATCGTTGATTTATGCTCGATCGTAAATGCAAAATCAGGCGCATGTCCAGAAGACTGTTCATATTGCGCCCAGTCAGCGAGAAGCAAGGCTGAGGTAAACATATATCCTTTGGTTAATAAGAATACTGTGATGGAAAAAGCGAAAGAAGCAAGAGATGCAGGCGTCAAAAGGTTTTGCATTGTAACAAGCGGAAGAAGGATTGGTAAAAATGAGTTAAGAGAAATAGCATTAATGATAAAAGATTTACGGAAAATAGGGCTTTTGCCATGTGCAACCTTAGGGCTATTGGATAAGGAGGAATTATCATTCCTGAGGGATAACGGTCTTGAGCGATACCATCACAACCTTGAAACATCCGAGAGATATTTTCCTGAGATATGCAGGACGCATACTTATCAGGACAAGCTAAAGACGATTGAAGCTGTAAAATCAACAGGCCTTTCATTATGTTCAGGCGGTATTTTTGGTCTGGGTGAGACATGGGAGGACAGGATTGACATGGCATTTGCATTGAGAGAACTGAAGATAGATTCTGTGCCGATCAATTTTCTTATCCCTGTAAAAGGGACTGAATTAGCCGGCACAGAAATGCTTAATCCGCTTGATGCGCTGAAGATTATCAGTCTTTACAGGTTTATTCTCGCAGAAAAGCAGATAAGGGTTTGCGGAGGCAGGATACAGGTTCTTGGTCAGCTTAATTCTATGGTTTTCATGGCCGGAGCAGACTCTCTGCTTACAGGCAACTACCTTACTACTACCGGAAGGACGTATGAGGATGATTCTGCGCTAATCGAAGACTATGGTTTGAAGAGAGGTTAATCTCATAATGCAGACATTTCTCCAAAATTTATTTAACTCGATAATTTATTGAGATTATCGTGATGCGTTATCTGGATAAAAATATGCGCATTACCTATCAGTTGAAGGTACATTAAGGTATCGAAAAATAAATTT
>CAZBSJ010000278.1:0-2527 GCA_964494165.1 uncultured Nitrospiraceae bacterium | reverse complement strand
TTAATATCATCCACCCAATGGGATGGGATGCCTTTGGCATGCCTGCTGAGAACGCAGCAATAAAAGAAGGCATACACCCCTCAAAATGGACTTACGAGAACATCGCATTCATGAAAAAACAGCTTAACAGGATGGGACTCAGCTATGACTGGAACAGGGAGGTTACAACCTGCAGTCCTGATTACTACAAATGGAACCAGTGGTTCTTCCTGAAGATGTATGAAAAGGGTCTGGCCTACAGAAAATCCTCATTCGTGAACTGGTGTCCGTCGTGTGCGACTGTTCTCGCAAATGAGCAGGTCATTGACGGCGGCTGCTGGAGATGTGACACAACAGTTATACAGAAAGAGCTTGAACAATGGTTCTTCCGCATCACTCACTATGCTGAAAGCCTTCTTAAGGCATGCGATGACCTGAAAGGCTGGCCTGAAAAAGTCGTTATCATGCAGAAGAACTGGATTGGAAAAAGCGAGGGGCTTGAGGCAGACTTCAAGGTTGATGGGATGGATGAGCATATCAGGATATTCACTACAAGGGCTGATACATTGTTCGGCGCAACATTTGTCTGCATTGCTCCTGCGCATGAGCTTGCGGAAAAACTCGTTAAGGAAAAAAAAGCACTTCAGAAAATAAAAGAGCATTATGGAAAAGAGGATGAGAAGATTGGACTTTTCTCAGGGCATTATGCTGTTAATCCTGCAAACGGGGAAAAGATACCGATATATGTGGCGAATTTTGTACTTATGGAATACGGCACAGGCGCGATCATGTCTGTGCCTGCTCATGACCAGCGCGATTTTGAATTTGCAAAGAAATATAATCTGCCGATAAGAGAAGTAATAAAGCCAGAGCAGAAGTCAGCAAGCATTACCCCCCCGATACCCCCCCTTACTAAGGGGGGGACTCAAGGGGGGGTAGTTTCCGAACTCAATGCCGCCTTTGAAGATGACGGCATACTCATTGAATCAGGATTTGCCAGCGGATTAAAAAGCGCTGACGCGCGAAAAAAGATTGCTGAGTCCATAGAAGGCAAAGGGCTTGGCAAAAGAGTCATCAACTATAAGCTGAGAGACTGGGGTATCTCAAGACAGAGATACTGGGGAACGCCAATCCCGATAATATACTGTGAAAAGTGCGGAGCAGTGTCTGTCCCTGAGAATGAACTGCCTGTCATCCTTCCTGAGGATGTGAAATTCACAGGCACAGGAGGCTCCCCATTAGCAGAGTCAGAGAAGTTCCTGAAGGCAGACTGCCCAAAATGTAAAGGCAAGGCAAGACGCGAGACAGATACAATGGACACCTTTGTTGATTCTTCCTGGTATTTTATCGCCTATTGTTTTGGCAAGGGAAAGATTTCATTCAATACCGGACACCAGGCGTCTAACACCGGGCTTGCTTATTGGATGCCTGTTGACCAGTACATTGGAGGGGTAGAGCATGCAGTTCTTCATTTACTTTATTCCAGATTTTTTACCCGCGTGATAAAAGATCTCGGAATCATTGATTTTGAAGAGCCGTTCACCAATCTTCTGACTCAGGGCATGGTATGCAAAGAGACCCTGAAATGTCCTGAGCACGGATGGCTTCTGCCTGATGAGGTTAAAGACGAAAAATGCGTTAAGTGCAATAAGGGCATTGAGAGGGGAAGGGTCGAGAAGATGTCGAAATCAAAGAAAAATGTGATCGACCCTGACCATCTCATAAACAGATACGGCGCTGATACTTCAAGGTTATTTTCTTTGTTTGCAGCCCCTCCTGAGAGGGACCTTGAGTGGTCTGATCAGGGAGTAGAAGGCGCATACAGGTTCCTTAACAGGATATGGGGAATCGTTTATAAAAAAAGGACAAAAGCACAGCAATTCAATAGTCCAGTAGTCATGGACTCTAAAACCTTCGGACAACTGAACTCAGACGCTGCTGCGCTTTTAAGAAAGACCCACCAGACAATAAAACGGGTTACAAATGATATTGAAAGGGAATATCATTTCAATACGGCAATAGCCGGCCTCATGGAGCTTATGAATGAACTCAGCTCTTTCGAGCCGAAATCTGATGATGACTGGAAGATATTCAGGTTCAGCATTGAGATGCTCCTGCTCCTTCTTTCCCCCTTTTCTCCGCATATTGCAGAAGAACTCTGGGAGGCGGTAGGGAACAAGCCAAGCATCTCTGAGCAAAAATGGCCGTCATGGGATGAAGAGATCGCAAAGGAAGAAGAGATAGAGCTTGTCGTTCAGGTAAATGGTAAAGTAAAGGCAAAACTCATGATACCTGCAGGGCTTTCTGATGAAGAGGTCAGGAATAAGGCGCTCGATGAACCCAGGATTAAGGAACTGACAGGAAAAACTCCACCAAAGAAAGTTATTGTAGTTAAAGGCAAGCTTGTTAATATAGTTTTATAAAGTAAAAGTTATGAGTTTAAAATTAAGAGTTAAAAGTTCAAAAAGTCTCTTTGCCTGTATGCTGCTGGCTGTGTTCTGCCTGTTGATATCATCTGCAGGCTGCGGCTACAGATTCCAGGGTAAAG
>CAZBSJ010000277.1:0-2552 GCA_964494165.1 uncultured Nitrospiraceae bacterium | reverse complement strand
GATTGTAAAACACAGGGACAGATTTCTTAGGATTATTACAGCGCCAAGATGGTATATATTCAGGAATAAGATAGAATTTTATAAAGATGCCGAGATCGAGATAACAGGCTCAAAATTCTTCGGCCGTGACGGGAATTTTTATCTCAGCGCTCGAAGGATAGTTTTGTTAAAAGACAACACTGTTATAGATCTGCGTGATTCTGCCTGCAGGCCCATGTGGCACAGGATGCGTTAGACCTTAAACTTTTCCAGTTCAGCAAGAAGGCTATTGGCCTCTTCTGACATTGATTTAACGGTTGAGTTCATCTCATTGGCAATGCTTACTGACTCGCCGGCTATCTTTTTTATGCTTTCGATTGAGCTTACTATCTCCTTGCTCTTGGTCTTCTGTCTGGAGGTTGCATTTGCTATCTGTTCTGCCTGATGTGATACGTTTGCCACTGCCTCTGATATCTGCCTGCTTCCGACTGACTGCTCACCCGTTGCTGTCTTTACCTGAGTTGCAAGATCTTTCATCTTTTCAACAGCATTCATTATAAGGGTGCTTCCTTTGTTTTGCTCTTTCGTAGCTTTTGATATGTGCTCTATCTGGTCATTCATCCCTCTTATGGCAATCGTTATCTGCTGTATCACATTTGCCTCTTCTGCCGTTGCCCTCTGGATTAGCTTTGCCTTTTCAGCTGATGTGCTTGCGCTTTGAAGTATGCTCTTTAATGCCTGATTTACTTCGCTTACCAGCTTTACTCCCTTTTCTACGCTATGTGTTCCTTTTTCCGCCATCTCAACGCTTGCCCTGGTTTCGGCCTGTACTGAGTGTATTAAGGCTGCTATTTCTTTTGTGGAAAGCGAGGTCTTGTTTGCAAGGCTTTTTATCTCGTCTGCCACTACCGCAAACCCCTTGCCGTGTTCTCCAGCCTGCGCTGCAAGTATTGCTGCATTAAGGGCCAAAAGACTGGTCTGTTCTGCCACGTCGTCTATTACGTTTAGTATTGTCCCTATCTCCTCTGATTTTTTTCCTAAACGTGTTATGACCTCGGATACGCCGGTTACACTAGCATTTATATCCTCCATTCCTTTAATTGAGGCATCTGCACTGCTCATTCCCTTGCCTGATGCCTCTGAGGTAACATGCTCTGCAATGGTTACTGATTCAGAAGCGCTTCCCTCAACTTCTTTTACAGCTGCGTTTATTTCTGCCAGTGATGAGGCTGTTTCTTCAGAGGATGAGGCTAATAGCTCAAGGCTATTGGCTATCTCTTTGATCGATACAATCATTTCTTCTATGGATGAGGCTGAATCCGATGCAGCGGCAGAAAAGACTGTGGTGCTTTCTGCAACCCTCTGTATTGATGTCGTCATTTCCATTATGGCTGAGGATGTCTCCATTGCAGAGGCTGAAAGGCTTTCAGCGCTTACTGCAACGGATGCAATGGATTGGTCTATCTCTTCGACAAAATCAGCTGTCTTTTCAATGGAGGCATGCTGTATGTTTGCCCCTGACAGCATCTGGCTGGATGATGATGCAACATTCTCTGTTACCTTTGATACGCTGTCTGTTATTGACCTTACCTTAAGTATCATATCCTTAAGGCTTGTCGCTATCATGTTTATTGCCTTGCCCAATGAAGCTATCTCGTCTTCACCCTTCACGTTTATTTTGATTGTGAGGTTTCCGGAGGCTATCTGATCGGATGCTTTTTGCATAGATGCGATAGGTTTTATAATAAGTCTGTTTGAGAGGAGGTAAATAAGTATAGTAAGTAAAGCTATGCCAATAATAGAGACAAAAAATATTGTGATTTGAGCTTTTCTTAAAAGATTGTCTACCGGCAGAGTTGATAATCCAATTTTTACACTACCTATCTTTGTGGCCTGTGATGTAAGAGGAGCGCTAAATTCGATTATAGTTTCACCTTTCTTTTTTGCCTGCTCTGCCTTTGCAATAATCTTATCTGTCTGATCATATATTGCAGCGCTGATAATGCTCGGATCCCCTTTCGTAATATCTTTCACATAATTCTCAAGATAGCCTACATTGTAAGTCAATACAGGCTCTATTGATATATTTGCTAGGAACTGAGCCAGATTTTCCCCCTTTTGCCTTGTCTGTTCCATTAAGATGCTTTTCTGCTGTAGGGTTAAACTGATAATCATCACCAAAAAAACAAGAACCAATGTTGCCATTATTCCTGTCAAAAACTTATAGATAAGCTTTTTTGTCTTCATTTAGGTTCCCTTTTTTGCTGAAAAATATTTTTCCTTTCTTTATGCTCCTTAATGGTGATTTTTTAGTACGGCCTGTCTTTAGAATGTTCCCGGTGAAATGTTTGCCTCTTTCATCTGTTCGTTATAAACTTTCCAGAGAGCCGACCCTTCTTTGAGGGGAACAGTTCCCTCTTTTTTAATAATATTCTGCCCTTCGTCGCCCAGCACAAAAGAAATAAATTTTTTTACCTCGGGTGATGCATCAGTTTTATGAACAAGATAGAGAGGCCTATATAGCATATACTTGCCGTTTGCAATGTTTTCATACGTAGGCTCTTTGCCTTCTA
>CAZBSJ010000276.1:0-2558 GCA_964494165.1 uncultured Nitrospiraceae bacterium | reverse complement strand
TACTTCTGACATCCGCATGCAAACACATAAGATAGAATATAATATCTTATGAACCTCTTTAATAAACCAAGTGAAATAAAAGACCCCCTTGCCTATCGCATGTGCCCCAAGACCCTAGACGAGTACATAGGACAGGAGCACATACTTGGAGAGGGAAAGCTCTTAAGAAGGGCTATTGAGGCTGACAGGATCACTTCAATAATACTCTATGGCCCGCCCGGGACAGGAAAGACTGCTCTGGCAAAGGTCATTGCGAATAAGACGAATGCGCATTTTGAATGGCTTAATGCCGCAACAGTGGGGCTTGATGAACTGAGAAAGGTCATAAAAAAAGCGAGAGAGCTTAAGTCTGAAGGGACAAGGACAATCCTATTCCTCGATGAGATACACAGGTTCAACAAGCTTCAGCAGGACGCGCTTCTGCCTGATGTGGAGGAAGGCAATATCACGCTTATAGCCGCTACAGTGGAAAACCCTTTCTTTTACGTAAACTCTGCGCTTCTTTCAAGGAGCCAGGTGTTTGAGCTTAAGTCCTTGTCCAGAGAGGCATTGATTAAGATATTAAAAAACGCATTACTCGATAAAGAAAAGGGGCTCGGAAATCTCAAGGTCAATATTGCTGAAGAAAGTCTTGAACACCTTGCAAAAATGTCTGACGGCGATGCAAGAAAGGCATTATCAGCGCTGGAGATAGCAGCGCTTACTACACAGCCTGATGAAAAAGGCGGGATAACAATCACTAAGGAGATTGCTGAAGAATCCATCCAGAAAAAGGCTGTTGTATATGATAAAAAAGGAGACCAGCACTATGACACTATCTCGGCATTCATAAAAAGCATGCGGGGCTCTGACCCTGATGCAGCGATATATTATCTGGCAAAGATGCTTTATGCCGGAGAGGACCCGAGGTTTATTGCAAGGAGAATTGTTATCTGCGCGGCTGAAGACGTGGGGCTTAAAGACCCGATGGCATTGGTGCTTGCAACATCTGCGTTAAAGGCTGTGGAATTCGTGGGAATGCCTGAGGCTCGAATACCATTGGCAGAGGCAGTGATCTACATTGCGAATGCTCCGAAGGGGAATGCCGCTTATACGGCAATAGAAGAGGCGATGAAGGATGTTGCCTCTGAAGAGACGCTTGAAGTCCCTGACCATCTGAAAGACAGCCATTATCCCGGCGCAAAGAAACTGGGGCATGGCATTGGTTACAAGTATCCGCATGATTATCCTGAAGGAAAGGTCAGCCAGGAATATATTAAAAAGAAGAAGAAATATTATAAGCCTTAGAACTATAACAAAAAATGAGAGTGCTTCTTATTAATCCAAACAGATACAAGACGCCGCCTGTTCCTCCCATCGGGCTGGAATACATAGCCGGACATCTGAAAGACAGTGGACACGAGGTTGAGATACTGGATCTCTGCTTTGCTGACAATCCCGTGGCAGAGCTGGATAATTCTTTTAAAGAATTTCTTCCTGATGTTGCAGGCCTGACAGTAAGAAATGTCGATACTGTGCTTTATCATACAAACGAATTCTTTTTAGATGAGATAAAGAAAATCGTACAGCACGTTAAATCAAACTACGGGACAAAGGTGGTAATAGGCGGAACAGGCGTGATGACCAATCCTGAAGGTGTCATGGAATATATAAATGCTGACTTTGCAATCGCCGGCCCTGCCGAAGGAAGCATAGATGAGTTTATAAGAGAAATGCAGAGATCACCGGTTTCAGGGAAAGTATTCAGAGGTAAGAATGCAAGCAATCCGCAATGCCGGAGGATGACCGGAAAGACAGACTACAAAAAGTACTTTGACTCCGGAGGCATCGCAGGGTTTGAGACGCATAAGGGATGCAGTTCATCCTGTGTTTACTGTCTTGAGGCAAATTCTTCGGTGCGGATGAAAAAAATAGAAAATGTTATCTCAGAGATAAAGGACATAGTTGGCATGGGTTACTGGGATTTTCATTTATGCGATTCTGAGTTCAATGAGGACCTTGATTATTGCACTGAATTCCTGAATGAGCTGAAGAGATCCGGGCTGAATATAAAATGGGCGCTTTACATGAAGCCCTCAAACCACAACAGGCAGTTGTTCAGGCTTATGAAGGATGCAGGGGTTTCACTTATCACCTTGACCGTGGACTCATGGAAGAAATGCCCTCTGTATTATGAAGATATCGAAAAGATAGTATTCAGCGCTAAGTCTGCCGGGATAAATATCTTTGTCGATTTCCTTACGGGATTCCCGTACGAGGCAGAGGATACTCTGTTATGGCATCTGGATTTCTTCAGGAGGATCATGCCTGACAGCGTGAACATAAACACATACATAAGGCTTTACAAATCGCTCGAGATAAGCAGTATCGTAATGAATGACCCTAACCTGAAAACAAACCTGCTGGGGGATATTGAGGATACGTCATTCATTAAGCCTGTTTTCTATAATCACCTCACTAATGACAGGCTGAAAAATATTATCAGAGGAGAAAGCCTCTTCCGCATCGAAGGTATTGAGAAAGGCGTTAATTACACCAGAGCCAATCAGTAAGCTGAT
>CAZBSJ010000275.1:0-2564 GCA_964494165.1 uncultured Nitrospiraceae bacterium | reverse complement strand
AGATTTTACCATTGATTTTTTTTATTCCTGTATGGAAAATAAATAGTGAAGTTTCGGAAGTTTTTGTTGTGCACACCGCAGAGACTTTTGGCCTTGCGGCTTTTTTGTGCAGTTCCGCAATCTTCGATTTTTATTCCAAGGAGGTGTAGCAAGTGCCAAACGGAACCGTTAAATGGTTTAATGAGTCCAAGGGTTTTGGATTCATAACCAAGGACGACGGCGGAGATGTTTTTGTTCACTACTCTGACATTCAGAGCCAGGGCTTCAAGACCCTGGCTGAAGGCCAGAAGGTGAGCTTTGACGTTGTCGACAGCCCAAAAGGCCTTAAGGCAGTCAATATAGCAAAACTCTAAGCCACGCAACAGGCCCTGACATAGTCAGGGCCTGACCATTTATCCTCCAAGTCTGTTCCTCACAAATTCTTCCAGTATCTCTGATGCCTTTTTTATGTCTTTGGTCTGAGGAAGCTCTGACGCGATTCTCTGCATGTAGCCTTTGTCTGATAACAGCCTGAGCGAAGCGCTGAAGTTCAGATCATATATCCATGAAAGAAGGAGTATCTTAAAATCTGTTGTTGTCTTAAGTTCAGCCAGGGTGGCAATCTGTTTTTTATATATACATGAAATAACCCTCTCTGAATACTCAGGGCTCTCAGGCAGGTCAAGCACTGCTGCTGAAGCCCTTTTTCCCTTGCTGTTCTCAAAATATTCTATGAACACCCTCCAGATGTCCAGTTTGTCAGCGTCCCTTATAAGTTTTATGAAATGAATGTGCTTGTGGTTCTGAAGGCAGGGGATTGCAAATGCATTGTGGAATCTTACGGACTGGATGATGATCTCTCTTTCATCTTCTGAAAGGGCTTTGAGTATGTCTTCCTGCTCAAGTATCTCGGCGCCGAGCTTCCCATGATTTACAGACACGCTGTCCCTGAAGGTCTTGTATCTTGCATATTGCGGAAACCTGCCGAGGTCATGGAAGAGGGCTGTTGCCTCGGCAATCAGGATGTCATTCGGTTCTGCAGAGTGTTCTTTGGCTATAAGCGATATGTTTTTGCACACCTCATGGGTGTGCTTTTCTTTAAGCGTTATATTGCGCTGGTCTCCTTCATTTTCTGAATAGAAAGACCTGCAGTAATCAGAAAACCAGTTTTTTAGAAAAACAAGGTCGTTGTCAGTCATCAGCCTGTGCGGATTATAACATGAACAGAGACAGGGCAGAAAACGCTCTTTTTGAGGGGCATTTAACCCCAATCCGGGTGGTCTTGGGGACTTATAACCCCTAAAATACAGAGCGAAAAGCAGAAAGTTATGCTTATAAAAAGCTTATTAAATAAGGAGTTAAGGAGATTTATTAAGAAAATTTAATAAAAGGGTATAAAAATTGCTTTTTGTGGTGTATACTAATAGTTTTTTTGGAGGAATCGTAGGTTTTAGGTAAGTTTCAGATTTTGGTTTTTGCGGGTAAAAGAAATTCAGAACTGAAATCTGAGACTGTTTTTAAAGATGGAGGTGATTTGCATGAAACTGCTGATAATTATGCTGGTTCTCATTATAGTGATGGGCCTTTCTTCATGGCCTCAGAACACTACAGAACCGGAAATTTTAGCCTTTTTAAAGAGCGGCAAGTCTGTTACTGTGGGGAATATCATCATTACTCCTCACAGGGACTGGAAAGAGGACAATCCTGTGTTCTATATATGGGACAAGGAAGAGACTTTTGTTGCGATGAACTCAGCGATTCTGGCAAATAAACAGCTGAGGCAGTAGCAAGTCTAATTCAAGCTTAGAGATAGGCAGGCTATATTGTTGTTTTTAATAAACAATGGATGCCTGCCCTTTATACCCTCTTAATCTCTTAATCGCTGCAGTAAGTTTGCACAGAAATCCGGCTAAGTTTTTTATCGTTTGTTTTTTCAGGTAAGCAGGAATCCGATTTTCAGGTTTGAAAGACTCTGGAGCCGGGGATGGGGGTTGAACCCACGACCTGCTGATTACGAATCAGCTGCTCTACCACTGAGCTACCCCGGCATTTCCATAAAAAGTGTCAGTGTCAGTTTTCTGTGTCTGTTCACTGACACGGTTTACTGACACTATTCACTGCTTTTTATTATATTCCATCATCGCTTCTTTTTCAGGCGCGTCAGGAGATTCGGAATACTTGGGAGAAAAATGCATGACTGTTAAGTTCCTTACGCCTGCTTCTCTTGCTATCATCCCGGCTGTTTTGGCTGTAAGGTGGTGTCTCTCAATCGCCCTTTCCCTGTCTTCCTCGATGAAATAAGCCTCACAATAGAGGGTGTCGGAGTCTTTCACAAAGGAAATGATTTTTTTTATGTTTTCTTCAGTCAATGATGAATCAACTATGTAGGATATCTTCTGTCCCTTTGTTATCATGGCAATGTTTTTTAGTTCATCCATAGAATATGTATTTTCCTCGATTTTGAAAACTGCGTTTTGAGTATCAGGTTCTCTTAATGCTTTTTTAAATTGAGAAAGCCATGGGCCTACCGGAAGCCCCTTTCTGTTAAGGGCATCTTTGTCTATATTAATATGGAAATCCTCTTC
>CAZBSJ010000274.1:0-2573 GCA_964494165.1 uncultured Nitrospiraceae bacterium | reverse complement strand
TTATAACTGCTGGCGTTATTACAGAGCAACAGCTTAATGAGGCTTTGACCCTTCAAAAACAAAGCGGTGGAAGGCTCGGCACTAATCTTATCAAATTAGGATACATCACTGAGGATAAACTTTCCACCTTTCTAAGCAAGCAGCATGGGATGTCTGCAATAAACCTATCTGAGCAACAAATAGATCCCACTGTTCTGAAACTCGTTCCGGCTGACATGGCAAAAAAATACATGCTTGTCCCAGTGGCAAGAGTTGGCGCTACCTTAACTATCGCAATGGCAGACCCTTCAAATGTATTTGCAATTGATGACATTAAGTTTATGACAGGATATAACGTAAAGGTTGTTGTAGCAACAGAGTCAGCACTTTTGAATGCCATAGCCACATATTATGGAGGCAAGGGGTTAGGGATTGTAAAAACTAAACAACAGGCTCAGTCACAGGTTGCAACCTCTTCTGCTGCTGCTGAGATACTACAGGCGAAAGATTATACTTTATCAGATATGGAAAATTCTGATGACGGGTTTGCACTTGATGACGCCCCATCTGTTGATGTTGATGAGTTTGACAGCGTCGTTGGGAAAGCGATCGGAGATGTTGAAATAGTAGACGAACAGGAAAATGCCGAAGTCATAAAAGAGGTTGCAGCTCCAATAATAAAACTCACTAATGGGATACTTTTGAACGCAATAAAAGCAGGCGCCAGCGATATTATGGTTGAGCCTTATGAAACCTCTGTTAGAGTTAGATACAGAATCGATGGTGAATGCCGTGTAATAATGAACCTGCCAGCCAAGATAAAAAATCCACTTACGTCAAGGCTTAAGATAATGGCACGCCTTGATATTTCTGAAAGAAGGCTTCCCCAAGACGGCAGGATAAAATTAAAACTGGGCAAGAAAAAAGAGGTGGATTTCCGCGTCTCAACCGTCCCGGCATTATTTGGAGAAAGAACCAATATGAGAATACTTGACAAAGGCAATCTTCAGGTTGACCTTGCAAAGCTTGGGATGGAAGAGGATGCCTTAAAAGACTTTATGTCAGCACTTGACAGGCCTAACGGCATGATCCTTGTCACAGGCCCAACAGGATGCGGAAAGACAACGACCCTTTATTCAGCCTTAAATTATCTGAATAAAATAGGGGTTAACGTATCTACTGCTGAAGACCCTGTAGAGTATAATTTCCCTGGCATTAATCAGGTTGCAGTAAAAGAGGATATCGGGCTTACATTCGCTGCTGCATTAAGATCTTTTCTGCGTCAGGATCCAGATATCATAATGGTCGGAGAAATCCGTGACTTTGAAACAGCAGAGATCGCTGTTAAGGCTGCATTAACCGGGCATCTTGTTTTAAGTACTTTGCATACGAATGACGCTCCTGGAACTATAAGCAGGTTATTGAATATGGGCATTGAGCCGTTTCTGGTATCAGCATCAGTCATCCTAATCGCATCCCAAAGACTTGTTAGAAAGATATGCCCTGATTGTAAAGAAGAAGAAAAAATCCCTGTACCTGCTTTAATAAAGCTTGGATTCTCTGAAGAGGAAGCCAAGACCATTAAATGCTATAAGGGAAGGGGTTGTTCCAAATGTAATAATGCCGGATATCGTGGAAGAATCGGCCTTTATGAAGTAATGCCTTTGAAAGAAGAGATTAAGGAACTGACACTTGAAGGCGCATCTACTGATGAGATAAAAAAAGCTGCTATAAGACTTGGGATGAAGACATTGAGACTAAACGGTTTAATCAAGGTGAAGGCAGGTATAACTTCTGTGGAAGAAATAGTAAAAGCCACATTTGGAGACTAGAAAATAAAAAGGGAAACTAACTTATGGCAGTAACATTAGGACAGATGTTGGTAACATCAGGGGTTATAAAAGAGGAGCAGCTTAAAGAGGCCTTGACCCTTCAGAAAAAAGCTGGCGGACGGCTCGGGACCAATCTTATTAAATTAGGGTATATTACTGAGGATAATCTTGCTACTTTTCTAAGTAAGCAGTACGGCGTACCTTTAATAAACCTGGCTGACTACAAAATGGATCCATCTGTTCTCAAGCTCATACCAGCCGAAATGGCAAAAAAACACCTCTTAATGCCTGTAGCAAGAGTAGGCGCAACATTGACAGTTGCAATGGCGGATCCTTCAAATGTCTTTGCAATTGATGACATTAAGTTTATGACAGGATACAATGTGGAGGTTGTTGTGGCATCAGAATCCGTTCTTTTGAATGCCATATCATCATGCTATGGAGGCAGAGGAGGAGGAATGGTAGCTTCAAAACCTCAGCCTGAGACAAAACAGGCAATGAAACTGGAAGCGAAAGACTATACTTTATCTGACAGCGATTTTGCTGAGCAGGATGTATCTTTCGATGAAGGGCCGACAATAGATGTTGATGAGTTTGATAAGGTTGTAGGTGATGCCCTTGACGATATTGAGCATGTTGCAGAAGAAGACGCTATCGGCGGAAAAGGCGAGGTTGAAGAGCCGATCGTAAAATTAGTAAGCGGCATTCTGATAAATGCTATAAAAATAGGGGCTAGTGATATTCACATAGAACCATATGAAA
>CAZBSJ010000273.1:0-2574 GCA_964494165.1 uncultured Nitrospiraceae bacterium | reverse complement strand
CTCCTTTCAAAAATCATAAAACCTTTACATATATTGCAAAGTAAGTGCCACTGTTAAGGTTTTAATATAAAATCATTATTAAACTGGAACAATAATGGCAGTTAAATTATTTAATTTCAAGGAGTTATCTGATTTTAAGAACTGGGAGAATGAACCAAAATACACAAACTCAAATGATCAAATTATGAGTTTTTTGCGTATGAAAATCGGACGGACTGACCGAAAATCGTTCAGTCGATGTGATACAATTTTATCTTCTCATTAAGCGTGGAGCGGGCTATATCAAGTATCTCGGCTGCCTTAGTCCGGTTGTTACCAACCTCTGCCAAAACCCTTTTGATATGCTGCCGTTCAACATCTTTAAGAGCAAGCAGTTTTGCAGCATTAACAGCAGTTTTTTTGGATGAATCTGCTGACAACATCAGTTGCGATCTGGTTATGACCTCTCCGTTGCATAAGATTACCGCCCTTTCAAGGACATTTCTCAGTTCTCTTATGTTGCCGGGCCAGCTGTACGAACAAAGGGCATCCAATGCCTCTTTATCCAATGATTTTACCTTCTTTTTCATGTTTTCAGACATCTGGCTGATTAAGAACTCTGAAAGCAGAGGTATGTCCTCTATGCGTTCTCTTAACGGTGGTATTGTTATCGGCATAACATTAAGCCTGTAATAGAGGTCTTCCCTGAAAGTGTTATTGGCAGCTGCCTGAGCCAGGTTTTTATTAGTTGCAGCTATAATCCTGATATCGACCTTTATATCCCTGGTGCTGCCTAACCGCCTAAAGGTCTTCGTCTCTATAACACGCAGGAGTTTTGCCTGGGTAGGCAAAGGCATCTCGCCTATCTCATCAAGAAAAAGCGTTCCTTTATCAGCAATCTCAAGCAAACCCTTTTTGGATGATTTTGCGTCTGTAAAAGCTCCGGCTTCGTATCCGAATAATTCACTTTCGAGTATATTATCAGGGAGAGAAGCGCAGTTAATGTCAACAAAGGGATTATTTCCCCTGATGCTTAAAAAGTGGATGTTCCTTGCGACAAGCTCTTTCCCAGTCCCTGTTTCTCCCTGAATCAGCAATGTGGTTGAATGGTTTTCAGCCATCAGATTTATCATATGGATAAGCCCCTGGATAGACTTGCTCCTTCCGATAATAGGATAAGGGGTTGTCTTTGTAAGCTTACGCTCCTGCTTAAGCTTTACTATCTCAGCGCTCTTGTCAACCAGCATGCCAAGCTCATCAAGGTCAATTGGTTTTTGAAAATAATTTTCAGCGCCAAGCTTTATAGCCTCAATGGCATCTTTTACATCGCTAAATGCAGTCATTATATAGACTATGGCCTCAGGGTATTTGCCTTTAATGCCCCGCAAAATATCCAGGCCATGGGTATCCGGCAGTTTAAGGTCAAGAATGATTATATCCGGGAGATTTCTGAGAGCTATTTCCAGACCATTCGCGCCTGTATAAGCCTGCAAAACTTCGTAGTTTTTACTTTCGAAAAAGACTTTCAGGGCAAGCTGTATTGTCGAATCATCGTCAATTATCAATAACTGCATTAATATATCGGTCCTTTTTCATATTTGAAACTTTTTACTACTGTAGTTAACCAGCCAAGGTCATATGACTGGCCGCAGTTTGGACATATGAGGCCAATTTTCATCTTATTTTTGGCCCTTTTAAAAAAAACATGAAATCCCTTTTGATACGCACAATTTGGACATTGCCTGAATTCTTCCATTTTAATAACTCCTGTATTTATTGGTTATAGGAAATCTTCTGTCCTTGCCAAATGCCCTTGGGGTTATCTTAATGCCGGGTGGCGACTGGCGCCTCTTATACTCACTCTGGTCTATCATTTTTATTACTTTCTTTATGCATTCCGGGCTACAGCCGGCTGCGATGATTTCATCAAAGCTTTTGTTCTCCTCAACATAAGCCTTAAGTATAGGGTCCAGCACATGGTATGGCGGCAGAGTATCAGTATCCTTCTGATCAGGCTTAAGTTCTGCTGTAGGCTCTTTACTTAAAACCCGTTCTGGAATTAAATCACCTCCCTCAAAAGAATTCTTCCATTTACATATGTCATAGACCAGAGTCTTAGGAACGTCTTTTATAACTGCAAAGCCTCCTGCCATATCCCCATAAAGTGTAGCATATCCAACACTCATTTCGGACTTATTCCCTGTAGTCAGCACAAGCCAGCCAAACTTGTTAGAAAATGCCATAAGGATATTCCCTCTTATCCTTGCCTGCAGATTTTCCTCTGTTGTATCTTCTCTTGTTTTTTTAAATACTTCTGCCAGGCTTTCCCGATAAATCTCGAATATTTTATTTATAGGAACATCTATTATATTGATCCCGAGATTTTTGGCCAAAACATAAGAGTCTTCCTTGCTTTCCTTTGATGTATATTGAGAGGGCATAAAAACCCCGGTTACATTTTCCCTGCCTATTGCGTTAACAGCAATCGTGGCAACTAAAGAAGAATCTATTCCGCCGCTTAGCCCGACAACAGCCTGTTTAAATCCGTTTTTACCAACATAATCCCTTGTACCTAAGACCAATGCTGTATATACC
>CAZBSJ010000272.1:0-2578 GCA_964494165.1 uncultured Nitrospiraceae bacterium | reverse complement strand
TTCCTTCTCTAGAAAAAGGCAAATGGAAAGTTCTTGCAAAAAATACCCTTACTGGCGAGCCTAAAAAGACACTCACCTTCAGGCAGTATTTCAGCACAGACGACAAATTAATATATCAGTCAGCAGGTGACAGGCTGTGGGTTCTTGATGCAGCTACCCTGAAACTTGTTGATGAAAAAATGATACCAGGTGGTGGAGAGGTACACGATGCCATGCCTACAGCAGACAATAAATACGCTGTTCTTGCAGTTAGAACAATGGCTGATGCATGCGACATTGATGGCAAGCCGATTGCCGGCAAGAGCGTAATGGACGGAGTGCTTATGCTTTATGACGCAGATGCAAAGAAGATTATGCCAAAATCCACTTCAGCCTGTCTTGAATGCCATAAAGGCATGGGACTTGGTGAAAAGACTGCAACTCTCTGCGGTCTGGACGCAAACTGGAAATAACATTTCTTTCTGTATTCTTTCTATGCGGCCGTATGGCCGCATAGAAAGAATACTCCTGAATCAATTATAATAGCCAGATATGCAGGGAAGATTTACGATATTTTCGCTCGCGCTTAAAAACCTGAGAAGAAAACGCATCAGAACAGTCATTTTGATAATTGCCATTGCTTTATTGGTATCCATTCTTGTATTTGCACTTTCCTTTGTAAGACGCGTTGACTCCGGCATAAAGATAGCAGCCGGCAGGTTAGGCGCAGACCTCCTTATAGTCCCGACAGGCTCCAGAGGTGAGGCAGAGGACGTATTGCTCGAAAACAGGGTCAAATCATTCTACATGGATAAGGATATCATCGAGAGAGTCAGGAAAATTGACGGGATAACAGAAGTCACGAGCCAGATATATCTTACTACTCTCGTCGGTATCTGCTGTGACGTGCCTGACTCTATAGTTGTCGCGTTTAATCAGGACACAGACTTTGTTATTAAGCCTTGGCTCACTAAAACATTAAACAGAAGGCTGCTAAAGGGAGAAGCAATTGTAGGGAGTGAATCTTCATTTAATATCAACATGGGGCTTATTGAGGTAGACGGAGTTTTGTTCGGCAATATATTCCATATGATTGGCGTTCTTGACCAGACAGGCACAGGCCTTGATAATGCAATTTTCATTGATGAGGAAAATATTGATGCAATACTGAGAAAAGGAAAGGCAAACATAAAGCCAAACCAGATATCAATTATATTCGCCAAAATAAAAGAAGGGCTTGACCCGTATACAGTTGCAGGCAGGGTAGAGGATTCGATAATAGAAGTAGACGCCATCTCAAGAAGGGATATCGGTAGTAAAATACTAAGCACACTCAGAGACATCAACAGGATTTTTGCCATTACAGTCATCTTTGCCTCAGTGCTTGCCGCTTTTCTTGCATGGGCTGTTTTTTCAGCAGTTGTGAACGAAAGGGCAAAAGAGGTCGGGATAATGAGGGCCATAGGGGCAAAAGAGTCCCAGATAGCAAGCCTTTTCCTCACAGAGATATTGGTGATCAGTCTGATAGGCAGCATAATAGGCATAGCTGCCGGAACGTCATATTCATTTATCTTAACCAAGGGGTTCAGTATCATGAAGAACATCTCTACAGATTTGAGTCTCATTGAGCGTGTCTTCATAGGGATTTTTGGCCTGTTATCCGGAACAGGCATATGCATAGGCGGAGCATTCCTGCCGGTTTTAAAGCTCAAAAAGATGGAGCCTCTGGTAATAATAAAGGGAGAATAGATGCAGCTTATCTTAAAAGATGTTACAAAGGTTTATCCTGTGGATAAAGAGATACTTAAGGCTGTTGACAACGTCTCTCTTGAGGTCAAAAAAGGTGAGTTTATATCAATCGTCGGTCATTCAGGCTCAGGAAAGACCACACTGCTGTCAATAATCGGAGGGATTATAAAACCGCTGTCCGGCTCTGTTTTGTTCAACGGCACTGATGTTTATTCCCTTAACAGTGATAAGATGTCAGAGTACAGATGCGAGAAGATAGGCTTTATGTTTCAGTTTGCAAGTCTTTTGCCTGTTCTTACTGCTAAGGAAAACGTCCTTCTACCTGTGATATTCACGGATAACCAAAGGCATTCTTCATCCGAAAATGATGAACAGAAGGCTGTTGAGTTATTAAAAATGGTCGGCCTTGGAGACAAGATCAATGCCTATCCTTCCCAGCTTTCAGGAGGCCAGCAGCGCCGTGTTGCAATTGCACGAGCATTCATTAACGACCCGGAGCTTATACTCGCCGATGAACCCACAGGAGACCTTGATGTTGATACAGAGGCTGATATGATAAGGTTTTTTCAGCGCATGAATGAAGAAAAGGGCACAACCTTTATCATTGTTACCCACAGCACAGACCTTGCCCGGATTGCCAGGCAAAGGCTGAGGATGAGCAACGGCTTTCTCAGGGAAGCATAACTTACAGGCATCTCCAAATTCCTCATTTTCCATCTTCAGTGTGATTTTCAGCCCGGTCAATTAGAGGAAATTCCTATATCAACTATTTGTCTTATTTTATTTGAACTGCACTTCAAAAGCTGGGATAATTTGAAAAAAGATACCAAAGGGGGTGATATTTTTTTAA
>CAZBSJ010000271.1:0-2592 GCA_964494165.1 uncultured Nitrospiraceae bacterium | reverse complement strand
GGCAAAGGCCCAGAAGAGGTTCTGCTTGATGTTTCTCATCGTTGCCCTGCTCAGTTTCAGTGAGTTGCATCTTATTTCTTTTTTGCACCTGCTATTTTTCTTTTCATATCCCTGTAAATGAGCCACAGAATTACCGCTGCAAGGGGACATAGTATGAGAAGCATAATATAAACCCGGATATCCAAGAATATGCCGAACAATGCGAGCATCCCGACAACAAATAAGGGCAGGATAATAATACCGGATACGATGATGAAAGTGCTTTTCATATTTTTACGCCTTTTAGGAGCGCCGAGTTGATGACAACGGACAATGAGCTCAATGCCATTGCTGCTGCTGCGATTATAGGGTTAAGAAGTCCAAAGGCTGCAATGGGGATACCTACAGTGTTGTATATAAATGCCCAGAAAAGATTCTGTTTTATCTTCCGCATTGTCTTCCTGCTGAGCTTTATGCCCTTGATTACGTCTCTCAGATCGTCCCTTACCAGTATAATACCGCCTGTCTCTTTTGCAACATCAGAGCCGCTGCCTATTGCTATGCCGATTTCTGCTTGCGCAAGTGCAGGTGAGTCATTTATCCCGTCTCCCACCATTGCCACAACTTTTCCTTCAGCCTGAAGGTCTTTAATGACTTTAGCCTTTTCACCGGGCAGGACATTTGCAATAATTCTATCAATTCCTACTGTAGAGCCAATGGCCTTTGCGGTTTTTTCATTGTCTCCCGTCAGCATTACAACCTGAATGCCTTCACCTTTAAGTCCCCTCACTACATCTTCTGCGTTTTCCTTTAAAGTATCTGCAACTGCAATCAGTCCGACAAATTTCTTATCTCTCGCAACAAGCATTACGGTATTGCCCTTTTCTTCAAGCTCCGAGATTGCAAACTCACTATCCTGTATGCCGATATCAAAATCTTTCATAAGTCTTCTGTTGCCTATCAGGATTTCTTTTCCATGAGACTTTACCTTAACGCCATGCCCTGGAACAGCCTCAAATGCCTCTGCATCCGGTATGGCAAGCCCGGTCATATTCGCCCTTTTTAAAATCGCCTCGGCCAGAGGATGTTCAGAACCTTTTTCCGCAATTGCTGCAAGTTGAATTATTTCACTTTCACTGACACTTTTAGTTGCCACTATTTCAGTCACCTCGGGCTCACCTTTCGTGAGAGTGCCGGTCTTATCAAAGACCACTGCATTCAGCTTCTCAGCCCTTTCGAGATATTCAGCCCCCCGGATGAGTATTCCCAGTTCGGCTCCCTTGCCCACTCCTACCATCAATGCCGCAGGTGTCGCTATGCCGAGGGCGCAAGGGCAGGCTATTATTAAAACTGCTACAAAAGACAAAAGAGCCATGGTGGTATTTCCGATAAGGACCCATATGATAGCTGATAGAAACGCAACACCGATAACAGCCGGGACAAAGAAGGATGCAACCTTGTCGGCAAGCCTCTGAATTTGCGATGATGATGCCTGTGCCTCCTCCACCAGTTTAATTATCTGGCTCAACGTAGTATCAGCGCCAATTCTTGTTGCCCTGAATTTAAAAGAGCCGACTTTGTTTATTGTGCCTCCAATTACATCGTCACCTGCCTTTTTTTCAACAGGGACGCTTTCACCTGTCAGCATCTTCTCATCAACAGACGAATGCCCTTCCGTGACAATTCCGTCGGTCGGAATCTTCTCGCCCGGCCTTACGACAACCACCTCGTCGACCATGACCGACTCGGCGGGGATTTCGACCTCCGCACCGTCTCGTATGACCCTTGCCGTCTGCGGCTTGAGGTCGAGGAGCTTTCTGATTGCCGCTGAACTCCGTTTCTTAATAATCTCCTCCATATATTTCCCCAAAAGCACAAAGGCGATTATTATTGCCGAGACCTCGAAATAGACGTTTTTCTCTTCGACCGGAAGCACGCCGGGGAAGAAGACTACGAATGCGCTGTATATATATGCCGTCGATGTGCCGAGGGCGATGAGGAGGTCCATGTTGGCGACCCGCTTTCTGATAGCATGCCACGCCCCTACGAAAAAGCCCTTCCCTCCGAAAATCATGATTGGTGTTGTGATAATGAAGAGCCACACACCCCATGTAAACCATGGAAGAAAGGGAATTGGAACCCATGTTAGCACCGTCGCCCCAGCGGCAAGGCCGAGGAATACAGCCGCCCTGAAAATAGCGAGCGCAAGCACTCCCGTGAGAGCGATGGCAACGCGCCTCTTCATTGTTTTAAGTTCGGCCTCCGGAGCCTCGAATGTCCTTACGCAGTTTTCACTGCAGAAATAATACGCCCTGCCGCCGACCTCTCTCTTGATGGATCGGTCCTTTGGTATAACCATTCCGCATATGGGGTCTTTTGCCATTTCACCTATTGCCTTTGATGTGATGGAAATCAGTTCTTCTTTACCGGGCATGGAAAGTTTCTTGCCGGTATAAGCCTCAGGGTTTTTGTCAAAGTCCTCTTTGCAGGGCTTTGAACAAAAGTAATAGGTAATCCCATTATAGGACGATGTTGCGACCGCATCCTTATCTTCGATGGTCATTTTGCATACAGGATCGGTGACTTTCATTGTTTCCTTCCTACAGCAAATAA
>CAZBSJ010000270.1:0-2614 GCA_964494165.1 uncultured Nitrospiraceae bacterium | reverse complement strand
ACAGCGCGGCAGTGACAAACGCATAGGTCAGTTTTCTTTTCTTGATCTGCTCATCAATGTTCATTTTCCTATGCTCTCCAGCCAGTGTGCAGTTTCATTCTGGGTTCTTACTCGTGTATCCTGACTCCTGTATTCTTTCTTCCGCCTGTTCCCCCCGAACTCCCAACTCCAGACTCCGAACTCATCTTCTCTTTTCCAATTCCTTCACCCGCTCCTTCAGCTCCTTGATCCTGAACTCATCCTTTTGATAAACATTAGTTCTATAGCTTTTTGTCTTGGTGAAAGGACATCGGAAAAACATATTGTTTCTGATTTGTCGGATTTGTTATATATGCGGCAAAAATTCGTGAGAGTAGCTGACCCTCTAAGACCGGCTCTCCAAGGGTTTTATTAACGGGAATGAATCTGTAATACCTTACTAAAAAACGCACAGCCGAGCCTCTCTGTAAGCCTCGCTATTACTTGCCCCTGAGGTAATTGTACCATTTTATAACACCTGACTATAGGGCAAATCAACAGATTTTTTCACCCCGGCAGGGACTTTTATGCGGCTACTTATAAACAGGGGCAGAGCCTGTCTGCCTCGCTCTTTAGTGCTCGGGCTGTGCTGCTGTCCAGCCCGCTTTTTCTCAGAAAGGTCTCCTCATCCATGTCAGCTATCTCCTGAGCAAGGACAATATTATTGTTGAATAAAATATCAAGGGATTGTTTTTTGACAGAAGATAGTATCGTAACAGGATAAAGCCTCTTCCTCTCAATCATCCTCTCGAGGCTGTCCTTCTCAGGATAACGCCAGCTTACTATCCTTAGTCCCGTGCAATTAGCATAGCGGATTGCATCAGAAGTGCATCTGGTATTTGTAACAAGCCATCCCTCTTTTACCCTGATATCTCCGCTGTTCTTTTTAAATGCCTTTTTAATGTCTGCCACACGCGACTGGATATACAGAGCTGTTTTTACATCAACAGGTTTTCCGCTGTCAGTATGGTATTTGCATTCAATGATATGCTTATCCTTTCCCTTTGTCGCAACAATATCAACCTCATGTTTAACACAGTAGCCGTTTATCATCATATTCAGCTCAACAGCATATTCATAGGCAGCAAGTATCTTGCCGAAGTATTTTTCAAAAGGATAGCCTGACGGCCCGAGAGATGATAGCGCCTTTTTGATAGAATATCTCATGCCTGAGGCATTGTTGTACTGCCTGAGCATCTTTTTTGCGAGCCTGTATATATGCCTTGTGTGGGATAATGAGGAAATCTGGATCTCGACATTCTTGGCAATATCCTCAGCAATACTTTCGGGCGCGCCAGATCGCTTAAGAGAGTTCACGAGCTTTTGATGGCTAAATTCCTCTTTTTGGCCTGATGCCTTAATTACTGTCTTAGACATTCTATGAGATTTTACACGATTCCCTCATTTTCTGGAATATGATATGCATGTTTATAATCTATAACCAAACACTACAGTAGAGAAACAGCCACGGTTTCAAAGCCTTTATCAAAGCGACGAGATTATTTAATGCCTGTTTATATTGTTGAAGTGCAAAAGTTTATACTGAAATTCCCATTAACAGCGGGAGGGTTCGGCGTTAAGGTGTCGCTGATAAAGGCTTTTCACCCGCGACTGCTTCTCTTAATCAGGGATTATAAAATGCTGTTCCTTCTTGACTTCATCAGCATATATGATATGCTAATAAAAGAGCATAAAATCTTTTACACGAGGGGGACCAGTATGAGAGACGACACGAGAACAGTTGCCGGGGCTTTTTTAATAGGCGGATTAATAGGTGCGGCCGTTGCCCTTCTGTATGCGCCAAAATCAGGCAGAGAGACAAGAAAGCACATCTCAAAAACAACGCGTCGAATAAAGAACAATGCGGTTGATCTTATCGAAGACACCATTGATGATGTGAATGATTTTGCCAGCGACTTGAAAGATAAGACCGAAGATATAATAGAACACGGCAGGAACCTCACGGATAAGGCAAAGAAAGAGATTGTTTCAGCGCTCGAGCATAGTCAGAGCACACTGGAAAAGCAGAAGAAGAGACTGAAAGAAGCCCTCGGTCTTTAAAGATTACTCCTAAATTTGACAGTTTTGAACTCTATCAAGTTCTGCTGCGCTAAAAAATAGCAAGTCCTCCATTTTCAGGCATGAATGCTTTTTGGAAAAACTGCATTCATGCCGTTATAATATTAAGCAGCATACATTTTTATTTTCAGGCAAAAAAAACCATGATGCAGAAAAAAGACCATAAACAGATAAAGCAGAATTTCAGGATTCGCCAGAACCGCCAGATAATTGCAATAGCAATAGCACTGTTTTTCGTTTTGCTTGTTGCGGTTTTATACAAGCGGCCTGATTACTTCGGGGAATTCTCAAAAGACACCCTTGTCGGACTGCAGATACTGCTCATCTCAGCATTTGCAGGATTTACTGCAATAAACTGGAGATGCCCCTCATGCAAAAAATATCTGGGCAGTGATATCTTCAGGCGTACATGCAAAAAATGCGGGGCTGAACTGAGATAGAATTGTATCTCTGCTTGCTGCAATGACAGTGTAAAATGAATTCTGTAAATATGAAACAGGGTATAATTCTCAACGGT
>CAZBSJ010000269.1:0-2615 GCA_964494165.1 uncultured Nitrospiraceae bacterium | reverse complement strand
TATAAAATCCTTCTATGGGAATTCTGGACGATATAGTTGCAAAAAAAAGAGAACGGCTGGATTATTCAAAGGGCAGGATTACTTTAAAGGACCTCAAATCAAAGATTACTGACACAGAAGAGACAAGGGATTTTCAGTCAGCAATAAAGCGGGAGAAAGGCAAAAGGATACGCCTCATCGCCGAGCTGAAAAAGGCATCTCCTTCCAAAGGAATAATCAGAGAAAAATTCGACCCGTTAGAGATAGCATCCGTTTATGAAAAAAAACAGGCAAACGCATTATCTATTCTCACAGAAGAGGATTATTTTAAGGGAAGTCTTGATTTTATCCCAATGGTTAAAAAGGTTACAACCATTCCGCTCCTCAGAAAAGATTTTATTTTCGACGAATACCAGATTTATGAGGCAAGGGCAAATGAGGCAGATGCCATTTTGCTTATTGCCGCTATACTAGGAAAAAGTCAGGCAAAAGACTACCTGCATCTTGCCGGAGAACTGGGACTGTCTGTTCTCTTTGAGGTCCACGACCAGAAGGAACTTGAAACAGCCCTTCACATTAATGCAGATATAATCGGGATTAACAACAGAAACCTGAAGACTATGAGGATTGACATCAATAACACATTCCAACTCAAAAAAGACATTTCTCCTGAAAAAATAGTAATAAGCGAAAGCGGCATAAAGACAAGGGATGACATCCTTAAGCTTGAACAGGAAGGCGTCGATGCGGTTCTCATCGGCACCTCATTTATGGAATCAGATGATATCGGGAAAAAGATAGACGAGTTATTTGCCTCCTGAGTCTTTCTCCATGCTTTTCTTTACCTCTTCAAGATATTGAATAAAAACCTCTGGCTCTATATTCTCAGGAAAGCACATAATGCCTCCGCCGGGCCTTTTTATCACATTGCCCTTGTAATCCAAAAAAAGAAGCAGGCAATCATTCTTGTAATCATATCTTTCTCCCAGCTCATGTTCCTCAGGCGTTAAATCTGAAGAAAGATCAATAAGCACAGGGATAAAATCAGAATTTATTTTCTGCACGATCTCATTAATGCTGTACACTTTTGTTTGCAGAAACTCGCATCTGTGGCATCCATGAGGGACTGCAAAATCTATGAGCAAGGGCTTTTTTTCTTTCTTTGCCTTTCTCATCCCATCCTCAAGAGAATGCCATGTCACCTTATCTGCATATTTCTGCTTAGCAAATGCACTTACACCAATCAAGCTAAAGACTATAAACAAAACCACGATTTTCTTAACCATTTTTCCCTCTCTCATTTATATTTTTTTATTTTCTGTCTTGCTGACTGCAAATCCTGCAGTGCTGATATAAAAACCCTGTATTCCTTTGGCGAATCGCTCTCCATGGACTTAAGCAGTCTGTCGCAAAAATACCATGTGCACCTGAACGGCCTTTTGTATCTTGGCAACATGCATCCTGTTTTACCAAGAAACCTGCATGGATCAGTATCCTTTATGTCAGGGCAGGATGTATTATCGCTTAAACCAAGAGCATGGACAAAGATCAAATCTCTATCATCATAAAAGCTGTGCCTGTTAATGCAGCAGACATCTTCGCATGAGGGGCACACCACAGATGTGTGTCTCTCAATATAAGGGCTGACCGAGTCAAAAGCGCTGTTCAGTTCAGAGACTGCTTTTTCCATCTCTTACGCTTTTATAGAAAACATCTTCTTCGCATGCCTTCTCCCATGAACATTTACGGCAATATCTTTCGAGCCAGACAGGAAATATCTCAGGCATCTGCTCTTTGATGGAATGCCACTTTTTTTTGGCTCCGCATGTTTCTTTTAGCAGGCTAAGGGCAAAATTATCCATCTCGGCTATCTCGGCATCAGAGTTTTCTTCGTACCGGCATCTGGCCTCTTTGACATAAGGGCATCCTTTGCATACATCATCAGCACCGGAAGCGATTTCGACTCCTGATTCAGCGGCCCGGCTTAAGGTCAATTGCAGGTTTTCAATAAATCCCTGGCTATAGCCCTTACCGCTGAAAAAGTGCAGACATATAAGATGATGCCCCCTTAGTTTCGGGATGTATGCCATTTTTCTGTTTTTGACAATTTTCTTATTTATCTTTTTTAAGGACAATGGCAATTGTCTTGCCGCTTTTAACATCATATTCCACTGTTACCCTGTCGCCGCGCTTAATGCCTTTGATGCTCTTATATCCCTCAAATTTCGCTTCCGACACATCAAAGGCCAACCCGAGTTCACTGTTTTCTTTTATCACTTATACTGTCTTTGATTTTGCATCCACTTTTCCGACTATTCCTGCATAGATGCTTGTCTTTCTGCCATCCTCTGTAAATCCAAGACTAAAAATACTTAAACTTAGAACAAAAACTATCACAATAATAGGCTGTTTTTTCATTTTTGTCATCCTCATCATAATTTAAATGATGCCATAAAAATATTATAACAATAAAGTGTTCTCTTCAGAGCTCATATCACAGCCTGCCACAAAAAAAAGGGGCTATTTTCATAGCCCCTTTTAGAAAAACCATACTGATTACAGTCCGAGTTTTCCCTTGTGAGTTACATGGCAAAGGTTGCAATCTCTGATTGCCTTATCCTTTGTTTTTATGCCAT
>CAZBSJ010000268.1:0-2621 GCA_964494165.1 uncultured Nitrospiraceae bacterium | reverse complement strand
GAGAGGGGATTGTGAATAAGATAGATGGAATTTGTTACAAAAATGTGCTTGCTACATACACGCATATTCATGCACTTGGGACGTCTGAGTGGGTAGAGGGGATAATGCGCAGGGCATTAGAGTATAAAAAGAATCGGGGCTAATGAATCAGTCCTTTTTCTTCAACCTTTCATAAACTTCTTCCCCAACGCATTCCTTGGCATATTTACACCACTGAATGCATGATTCCAGTTCATTGTATATGACAAACCCGCATTTGCCGCATTTCAGCTCGATATCTGTAGAGAAGACCTCAATGTCAGCATCGCATTCAGGGCATTTCTTTATTTTAAGAGTAGGGGTCCTTATATTTGCAGCACCGCCGCATTTGTCACGCATAATTTTGCCTCCTTAATCTTTTTTATAAAATACTGGCACGGCATAGTGTTTTCGCTTTCGCCTCGGCGAATCCGCCTGTGGCGGACATTCTATATAAATATCAGCAAAATAAATCCGCTCAAACACTATGCCATGCCAGATAATTTGCTTTTCTGTATAACTTATAGCATCTAAAAAAAGGATAACATTTTTGGGGGAGGGACGAGTATGATTTATATCATGCCGGTTTTTTTACAGCTCGACCTTTGTTATTACGCCGTGCAGTTTTTTGGGCGGGAACTGGTAAAACCTGATAAATGTTGCAGTACTTTTCTTGATAAAATTGAACATCTTCCATATGAGGTTTCTCGTAGTGATGTCCTCTACGCCGTAAAAGACAGTCCTCTCCTCTATATCAGCTTCTCTTAATATTTCCTCAACGTCTACCACTTCCATGTAACCCATCTGTATCTCAAACAACCTGAGTCCTTTTGCAAGGTCTTCCCTGAAAAAACCTGTAACGCCGAAAGGGTCGTCTCTTTTTATGATGGAGACAAGGATATTGTCCTCGTATAATATGCCGTGATAGAACATGGTCTGAATAATGTAAAAAGGTATCTCCTTTACATCCCTTATGAGGAATAGGGCGGTGCCTTTTATTCTCTCGTTAGATACATATACCCTGTTAAATTTAAGGAGGAATTCTTCCAGAGGCATAAAGTCCATTCTTTTGTAAAGCCTTCTCTGCCCCTTAGTATAAAGGGTTATCATTATGATAGGGATTGAGGCGAGTATCAGCGACCAGTAACCTCCGTGCGGTATCTTATAGAAATTTGCGCCTAAGTAAATTATGTCGATGAGCGTAATAAATATGGATATTGCTAAGAAAAGAGGTTTTTTCTTGAGATAAAATATCCATGACATCATTATGCCGGTGAGGGTCATTGTGCCTGTAACAGCAAGACCATATGCAGCAGCAAGACTGTGCGATTCCTGGAATTCGATCATTATAAAAATTACTGCTATTAGCAGGAACCAGTTAACCGAGCTGATGTATATCTGGGATCTTCTCTCCTGTGATGTATAATCTATTTTGAACAGCGGCATAAGCCTTGTTGTTATTCCCTGATAAACAATCGAAAACATTCCGCTTATCATTGCCTGAGAGGCAATAACAGTTGCAGTAATGCTCAAAAAAAGAAACGGTATATAAAGGTGCCTTGCATAGTTTAATGCCATCTCAAAAAGTATATTTTTTGTCTCAGGATGTGTCAGCAGAAAAGCCCCTTGCCCCAAATAATTCAGGCTCAGAGCTAAGAAAACAAAGACCCATGCCTGTCTGATTGGTCTGCTTCCCAGATGTCCCATGTCAGCATATAATGCTTCACCGCCTGTGGCACAGAGAATAATTTCTCCAAGCGCGATAAAGCCTGCCCACCAGTTTTCAGCAAGAAATCTGATTCCCCAGTACGGATTAATTGCATTGAGTATCTGCGGTGCTTCAATTATGGAAGCTATGCCTAGTGATGCGAGGACTCCAAACCAGATAACCATAATCGGGCCAAATGCTCCTGCAACCCTTTCTGTTCCTTTTTTCTGAACTGAGAAGAGGGCTACTGCAATTATAGACGCTATAATGACAATTGTAGTCTGGGAAAGCCCCTCAAGCCCGGGTATTAAGTGTGAACCTTCTACTGCGCTGAGTATGCTGATTGCCGGTGTTATTATCCCGTCTCCGATGAGAAGAGAAACTCCTATAATGGAAAGGAGCGCAACCAGTCCGGTTTTACCTTTGGATGTTAGTAGAGAGGTCAATATCTCTTTAAGAACAATTGTCCCGCCTTCTCCTCTTTTGCTCAGGTTCATTGCAAGCCATGAATACTGTATCGTCACAAGTGTTATCAATGTCCATATTATCAGAGACAGGACTCCAAGGATGTTGTCAGGTGTAGGCTTTTTCAGAAAAATAAAGACTACTGTAACTGTATAAATAGGGCTTGTGCCGATATCGCCAAAGACAAGGCCGAGCGAGCGGATTATTCCCTTTGCAGTTGAGGTCTTTTCCAGCATTTAGTTAGTGTGTTTTGCTCAGGAGAGTGTTTTTCATGAGAATCGTTTGGGATTTATGTTCCCCGTGTTTTTGTGAAATTCCTTAATGGCAGTATCTTCGACATCCTTAAGCATGCTTTCTTTTGCTGAGCTGATGCGCTCTGTTGGCAGTTTCAGGATTTCAGCGATTTTCTCTATAGGCATTTTTTTGACAA
>CAZBSJ010000267.1:0-2623 GCA_964494165.1 uncultured Nitrospiraceae bacterium | reverse complement strand
CCACTGAAACGCTGGAACATAGACAAATGCAAGTTGGGCAAAGAAGGCTGCCACCATTGTATAGAAGAGAAATGGATTACTTACAAGACTTATTCTAAATATGGATTCACTTTCTGAACGAGAATTCCATGCCTGGAAGAACTGAAAAAACACCATTGTTGTCACAGCAATTGTTCTCGCCTTTTCAAGAGAAGCGCCTTTATCCAGGGCACCCACATAATTATATATAACACCAACAGAGATTAACAGCCCTACAATAATACTTCTTTCTATCATGAGTCTCGACATAATTCCTTCTTTCGGATCCATGGGCGGCCTTTTGATTATGCCCTTTTCTCCAGGCTCAAAGGCAAGCGCTACATCTTGAAGTCCGTTGGTAACGAGGTTTATCCATAAAAGTTGGGCAGGGAAATATGGAATAGGGATACCAAGAAACATGGAAAAAAGGATGGAGAGTACTGCAGCAAAACCTGTAGGTATAAGAAAAAAGGTGACCTTTCTTATATTGTCAAAGACTATCCTTCCTTCTTCCACTGCAGCAAATATGCTTGCGAAATTATCGTCTGACAGAACCATATCAGACGACTCTTTCGCAACATCAGTGCCTGTCCTGCCCATTGCAACTCCGATATGTGCAGCCTTTAAAGCAGGCGCGTCATTTACTCCGTCTCCTGTAACCGCAACAACGTCACCATGTGCCTGAAGCTGCTGGACAATCCTCAATTTATGCTGGGGTGAAACCCTTGCATAAACTGACACTTTTTTTACGCTGTCAAAAAGTTCCTTGTCAGTCATTGATTCGAGTTCTTGTCCTGTTAAGACCTCAGGCTCATCTTCTCCTATGCCCAGTTTCTTGGCTATGGCAACTGCAGTAATAGCATGGTCGCCGGTAATCATCACTGTCCTAATCCCTGCCTTTTTACATCCCTTAATAGCTTCTATGACCTCAGTTCTGGGGGGATCTATCATTCCCTGCAGTCCGGCAAAGACAAGGCCCGTCTTAATATCCTGATGTGAGATCCCGTCAGAATCCTTATCAGCCTCTTTATATGCCATGGCAAGGAGCCTGAGCCCTTCTTTTGCAAAGGTCTTAGCAACATTCAATATTTCATTTTTATCCAGTTTTGCGCCTGTTATGCTTTCGATACACATATCCAGGACCTTTTCCGGCGCACCCTTAACATAGATATATTTTTTCCCTCTGTGGCTGTGAAGCGTAGCCATGTATCCGCGTTCAGACTCAAACGGTATGATTGCAACCTGAGGATATTCTTTTCTCTCATCTCTGATATCTAGCTGAGCCTTCATGGCAGAGACGATAAGGGATCCCTCGGTAGGGTCGCCGTCAACTTTGTATTGACCATCTTCAGAATATACATTTGATTCATTGCAAAGCAGTCCTATTCTCAGGCAATGCATAAGATTTTTTAATTCTACAGTCTTTATCGGCAAGTCTTCGTGAAGTATCGAACCGCTCGGCTCATATCCGCTTCCGCTGACCTCGAATGTATGCTCTCCGTCATAAATAAGCCTGACTGTCATCTCATTTTTTGTAAGAGTGCCTGTCTTGTCAGAGCCGATTACAGTCGTGCTTCCAAGCGTCTCAACTGCAGGCAGTCTCCTTATGATAGCGTTTCTCCTCGCCATACGGTTTATGCCTATGGCCATTGCTATTGTGACAACTATGGGCAGGCCTTCAGGAACAGTTGCCACGGATGCAGCCACAGCAGTGATGAACATCTCAGATGCCTTTATTCCTAAAAAAATTCCCACAACAAATATGGCTGATGAGCCAAGTAGGACAAGGATCCCTATGAACTTTGCAAAATTCTCTATCTTCTGCTGGAGGGGGGTCCTTGTTATGGACAGCTCTTTCACCTCTGTGGCTATCTGTCCAAGAATAGTCCTCCCCCCTGTCTCGACCACAATGCCCCTGGCCCTTCCGATTACAACCGCTGTTCCCATAAATGCCATGTTCTTCTGGTCACCTGAGGTAAGATTATCTTCTTTTATGGAATGTGTAGTTTTTTCAGCAGGAACCGATTCCCCTGTAAGCATCGCCTCATCTATTTTCAATTCGTTCACCTTAATCAATCTCATATCAGCAGGCACCTTCACACCCGAGGAAAGAAGCACAATATCTCCAGGGACAAGATCCTCGCTATCAATCTCCTTCTCCTTTCCGTCCCTCAATACCCTCGCCTTTTGCACCACCATCTTTTTTAGCGCCCTCACACTCTGTTCTGCCTTGTATTCCTGAAAGTATCCGATTATTGAGTTGAGGATCAACACCGCCACAATAACACCCATATCAATGAATTCACCCAGGAAGCCGGTTACTGTTGCGGCAATAATGAGGATATAAATCAGGGGGCTCTTGAATTGATGAAGGAGAATCTTCAGCCGGCTTATCTTTTCTTCTTCAGCAAGCTTATTGTAGCCGTATTGCTCGAGTCGCTTTTTAATTTCTTCATCTTGCAACCCGTCATCAGATGTCTGGAGTCTTTGAAGCACATCTTTTGCATCTAACTGATACCAGTTCACTCTTATCTCCTAAATGGTTGTTTCTGGACAATTAACAGATTGATGATTTAAAGTATAGTGTTTAAAGTCACATCGGTCA
>CAZBSJ010000266.1:0-2643 GCA_964494165.1 uncultured Nitrospiraceae bacterium | reverse complement strand
TTAGTCCTGCAGAATGTCTTTCCAAGCCTTACAAAGAGCGCGTGATATTCATTAAAAAGCCTTACTTCTTTTTTAAGCGATTTATGAAAAAGCCCCTGAAATCGCTCGTAAGCCTCTTCATATTTTAATATATTATGCCTTGAAAGCACCCTTTTAGTATATGCGTCAATTACAAATACAGGCTTATCAAGCGCATACAGCATTATCGAGTCTGCTGTCTCAGGGCCTATTCCGTTTACAGAAAGAAGTCTATGCCTGAGATTATGCGCCTCATCTTCTCCAAGCCTTTTCATGCTTCCATGACAATCATTGCACAGGAAACTCACAAATGATTTTAAGCGCTTCGCCTTCACATTGAAATAACCTGCTGGTCTTATAAGCGATGCAAGCCTTGTCGCTGGCATATCATTAATCGCTTTGGCGCTGAGCACTTTTTCTTTCTTAAGATTATTTATCGCCCTCTCAACATTCCCCCAATTAGTGTTTTGAGTTAATATAGCGCCGATTGCAATCTCAAAAGGCGTCTCCCCCGGCCACCAATGCTGTGGGCCAAACGCCTTATATAATATTCTATAAATGTCTTTAAGCCTGCTGTCTATCATTGGTTTACACTTTATTGGGTTGACTAAAGAAGCCCTCAAAATTTACAATTCAATATTCACTTTTATTGTCTGTCACACTCTTAGGGGCTGTAGCTCAGTTGGGAGAGCGCTTGAATGGCATTCAAGAGGTCGTCGGTTCGATCCCGATCAGCTCCACCATTAAAATCCAATTTAGCACTGTTTTTCTTAGTTAACACCCGTCATAGGGTTGTTCCGATTCATCGGAATAAGCCCCACAAGTTATTTTTCCTCTTCTGATATTTCATCTAAAATCTTCTTGAAGCAGGAAGAATCCCTAACATTGTCATAGGTCTTTGATTCCCTTATGTAGTTCCAGTTATTAAAGCCCTTTTCAATCGCCTTTTTCAGCCAGATGCATGCTTCGGCAGGCTTATTTCCGGCAGAAAAAAGCTCGGCCATGCTGTTCAATGCATAAATATTGTCAGGGCTAAGCTCCAATGCTTTTCTAATATCCTTCTCTGCCAAATCAAGCTCTTTTATCAATATGTATATAAACCCCCGGTTGTTATAGGCCATGCTGTTTTCAGGCTTCAATTCTATTGCCCTATCAAAATCAGCTATTGCAAGGCCGTAAATCCCCATCTCCTGATAAGTAACCCCTCTGTTCACATAAGCGACGTCAAACGAGGGCTTAAGTTGGATAGCCTTATCAAAATCAGCTACTGCAAGCTTAAAATTCTTTTTCTTCATATAGGCAATCCCCCTGTTATTGTATGCCCTGTATTCTTTGGGATTAAGCTCTATCGCTTTAGTGTACTTGTCTATAGCTATCTCATATTTCTTTTGCTTTTGCATAAGCCTTCCTTTAGTGCATCAGCACAGCAGAGCAGAAGATCAGCATCTAAAGTTTTTTCTGAAAACTCCAAAGAAGCCTTCCAACCTCTTCGGCAAGGGACGCAACTTCTTCAGTACTTTCTTTTATATAGCCTAGTTCTTTTGAAAATTCAAGAAGATATTGTGTTTCAGCAAGAGAACCTCTTGCAACATCAATAAATCTTGAGAGTTCAGCCTTGCTTCTACGACCATATCCTTCAACGATATTTGCAGGCACTGACAGAGCAGCTCTTCTAATCTGACTTGTTATTCCAAATGTTTCCTTCTTTGGAAAGTCCTCTGTAAGCCTGTAAATCATAAGGGCAAGTTGGTTAGCCTTTTGCCATACAATAAGGCTTTTGTATTTAGCCATAGCCTACTATATCATACTGTTGTTCTACTGGTCTGCTGCTCTGTTACTCTGTTGCTCTACTGCTCTATTGCTCTGCTGTTCTGTTGCCCTGCTGCCATATTGCAACACTCCTGTTGCAGAGAAGCTACAAGAAAATGCCATTAGGCAGGCCAAAAAACCTTATTTTTCAAGCATATTGTTCTTGGCATACTTGTTGCTCAATAAATCCTGCTTATGTTCTATTTGCTTGACAAACAGGTCATTGCGTGATATAAAGTGCGCATATCCTGAAAAGGCATAAAGTAAAGTGCCCTTGGGCACTTTAATCTTAGATTGGGCACTTTAATCTTAGAAAGGAGGTTAAGGAGTAAGCTACAAGAAGTTGAAGTAAATCCCGCCTTGCGGGATAAATGCTGAACTAACCATTAGGAGGTTAGGAAGTGAAGAAAATCTTAGCATTAATCTTAGGCGTAGTTTTTGTAATGGGTTTTGCAGCCAGCGCATTCGCAATCCACGCTGCAATACCTGCTGAGACAACAGCCGTAGGTTCATTAAAAGATGTATCAATCAGACTCGGCGGTGAAATGAGGGTAAGAGGCTGGTATGAGAAGAATATCGGCAATGTTACCATAATCGATGATATTGCAGAAGGAGAGTTATCAGCTTTAAGGCTTCCATATGACAAACATATCAGGTTGTTCGACCTTCTTACAGGCACTCCTGATGAACTTGGCAGAGCAGAATCAGCCTGGTATGACCAGAGATACAGGCTCTTCCTTGACATAAAGTCAGGCGACAACCTCTCAGGACGGCTTATGCTTGAATCAGGCAGCGCTCAATCAGATGTGCATGTAT
>CAZBSJ010000265.1:0-2648 GCA_964494165.1 uncultured Nitrospiraceae bacterium | reverse complement strand
ATGGCAACACTCAGAGACATAAAACGCAGGATAAAAGCGGTTCACAGCACGAGCAAGATTACAAAGGCCATGAAGATGGTTGCTGCTGCCAAGTTCAGAAAGGCGCAGCAGAGGATGTTTGAGCTAAGGCCTTATGCCGAGAGGATGAATTCTGTTCTTTCCAGTCTTGCCGGAGGAGCTGAGAGCGAGATACATCCTCTGCTTGCAGTAAGGCCGAGAAAAAATGTCGAGGTAGTGGTTCTTACAAGCGACAGAGGCCTTTGCGGCGCTTTTAACTCAAATATACTCAGGGCAGCCCTGACCCATATCTCAAATATGAAAAAAGACGGATTTGAGGTTAGCGTAAGCGTGGTCGGAAGAAAGGCTGTGGATTATTTCAAGCGGAGGAATATCCCTCTGAAAAAAGCATGGACAGGTATCTCAGGCAGGATTTCCTATACAAATGCCCAGGACATTGCGAATAAAATCATAGAGAACTATACGAATGAAAGCATTGATGAAGTTATTCTTATATATAATGAGTTTAAGTCTGTTGCTGCACAGAAGGTAGTGGTTACAAGGCTTTTGCCTCTGGCTCCCATCGAGGCAAAGGAAGAAACCCTGAGGGTTTTTAATTTTATATACGAGCCTTCAAAGGAAGAGATATTCAGCAACCTCTTGCCTAAGAATGTTGAGATACAGATATTCAGGGCGCTGCTTGAATCTCAGGCATCAGAAGAGGCGGCAAGAATGTCTGCAATGGAGAATGCGACAAAAGCTGCCAATGACATGATAAGCAATCTTACTCTTCAGTTTAATAAGGCCAGACAGGCTTCTATCACTAAAGAGCTTATGGATATAGTAGGCGGTGTTGAGGCGTTAAAAGGATAAATCTAATAAAATGAAAAGTTTAGAATTAAAAGTTAAAAGTTGCGGAGAGATTTTAGATTCCAAAAAGATGTTTTGAAATTTTCAATTTTTAATTTTGAACTTTTAATTTGAATTTAAATTTGGGGGTAGATGTATTATGAGCAATATTGGAAAAGTTTCACAGGTTATCGGTGCAGTTGTTGATGTTGAATTTGAAGGCAAGATGCCTGAAATCTTGAATGCTGTAACTGTAGAACAAAAAGGCGACGCTTCAAAAGGCATTCCTGATATAAAAGTCACATTAGAGGTAGCATCTCATCTTGGAGATAATAAGGTAAGGACAGTTGCCATGTCTGCTACTGACGGTCTTGTGAGGGGAATGCCTGCTGTTGACACAGGCCAGCCTATCACAGTTCCTGTCGGCAAGGCGGCATTGGGAAGAATACTTAATGTTATCGGTGAAGGCGTTGATAACCTTGGCCCTGTGAAGTCAGAACACAGATTGCCGATTCACAGGCCTGCTCCGGATTTTGTCGAGCAGGAACCGACAACACAGGTTTTTGAGACAGGCGTTAAAGTCTTTGACCTTCTGGTTCCATTCGTCCGCGGCGGTAAGATGGGAATGTTCGGCGGCGCCGGAGTCGGCAAAACCGTTGTTATCATGGAGATGATTCATAACATTGCCATGAAGCATGGCGGTGTTTCTGTTTTTGCAGGCGTTGGTGAGCGTACAAGGGAAGGAAATGACCTTTACGGAGAAATGAAACATTCCGGAGTTCTGGAAAAAGTTGCATTGATATACGGACAGATGAATGAGCCGCCCGGAGCAAGGGCAAGGGTCGCGCTAACAGCCCTTACTGCAGCTGAGTACTTCAGGGATGAGGGACAGGACGTTCTCATATTCATAGACAATATATTCAGATATACATTGGCAGGGGCCGAGCTTTCAGCGCTTTTAGGCAGAATGCCGTCTGCTGTCGGATACCAGCCTACACTCGGAACTGATATGGGTATTCTTCAGGAGAGAATCACGACCACAAAGAAAGGCGCTATCACATCAATGCAGGCTATTTATGTTCCTGCAGATGACCTTACAGACCCTGCTGTTGCCACGGCATTTACACATCTTGACGGAACAGTTGTTCTTTCAAGACAGATATCAGAGCTTGGCATTTATCCCGCTGTTGATCCTCTGGATTCAACATCGAGAATCCTTGACCCCAAGGTTATAGGCGAAGAACACTATGCAGTTGCAAGAAGCGTTCAGAAGATTCTGCAGAGATACAAAGAACTCCAGGACATTATCGCAATCCTTGGTATGGAAGAACTTTCAGAAGACGACAAGATAACAGTTGCGCGTGCCAGGAAGATGCAGAGATTCCTGAGCCAGCCTTTCCATGTAGCAGAGGTATTTACAGGACGGTCCGGCAAATATGTCAAAGTTGCTGACACGATTAGAAGCTTTAAGGCTATAGTCGACGGAAAATATGACGACGTGCCTGAACAGGCATTTTATATGACCGGTCCTATCGAAGAAGTAGAAGAAAACGCAAAGAAACTCGGCTGGTCGAGGCAGGTATAATGGCTGAAGGAAGACTTCTCCTAGAGATAGTTACTCCTTACGGGCTTATCTTCAGCGAAGAGGTGGATGAGGTAACTGCCACCGGGAGCGAAGGAGAGTTTGGAGTCCTGCCCGGGCATGTTCCTTTTGTAACTACACTAAAGATAGGAATGCTTACCTGTAAGACTGCGAAGGGCAACGTATTTTTCTTTGTGAACTGGGGATACGCAGAGGTAGG
>CAZBSJ010000264.1:0-2654 GCA_964494165.1 uncultured Nitrospiraceae bacterium | reverse complement strand
GCATGCTTGAATGCAGGTTCGCAAAGTTTCTCATACGTTTTGTCATCATGCGCGTCAAGGCTGACAGAAATCTTGTCAACAAGCCCTTTCAGCTCAGGAAGGATATTGCGCTTATGAATAAGATTTCCGTGACCATTGGTATTAATCCTTACTGTTCCGCCATTTTCTTTAATCCATTTAGAAAGATTCTTTACAAGATCAAGCCTTAATAACGGCTCGCCATAGCCGCAGAAGACTATCTCACTGTGTTTTGAAGGTTCCCCAATCGCGTTCTTCAACTCTTCCTCTGTCGGCTCTTTGCTTAGCCTCAGATTATGCCCCTTAACATAGTCTGAATGAAACCTTATGCAAAACGAACATTTGTTCGTGCACCTGTTTGTTATATTTAAATAAAGGCTCTCTCTTATCTTATAAGCTATAACGCCATATTGGGGCACGCCCCCAATTTTAAAGAGCCTCTTCGCGTTCAGCGTTGTGATTCTTGCGACATCCCCTATGCCTACCTCTCTCAGCTCTGCAAGCTTTTTAGCGGTTTCAACCAGAAAAGCAGGCTCATTCCGTTTTCCCCTGTAAGGTTCAGGCGTTAGATACGGTGCATCGGTTTCGATAAGAAGATAGTCGTCAGGGATTATCCTGGAAATCTCAGCAAGTTTTTTTGCATTCTTGAAAGTAACAGGCCCTGCTATTGAGATATAAAATCCCATCTCAATAGCCTTTTCAGCCATATCCAAATCTCCTGAAAAACAATGAAGAACCCCGTTTCTTACTTCTGATGCCTTGAGTATTTCGAGGGTATCTTTCTTTGACTCTCTGCTGTGTACGATAACAGGCAAAGAGAGCTCTTTTGCCAGTGAGAGATGCCTCTCGAACACCTTTCTCTGAACATCGCGGGGCGAGTGATCATAGTGATAATCAAGACCTGTCTCACCTATGGCAATAACCTTAACGTTATCTGCCCATGCCTTTAATTTTGCATATATATCTTCAGTAAAATCCTTTGCATCATGCGGATGTATGCCTACAGAGGAATAGATGAAATCATAGCTTTCTGAAAGCTTAAGTCCCCCGAGATTTCCTTCCAGGTCAGATCCGATTGTAATGATAGTCTCAAGTCCTGCATCCCTTGCCCTTTGTATAACTTCATCCCTGTCATTATCGAAATGGGACATCTCAAGATGACAGTGAGTATCAACAAGACTGAGTTTAGAGTTTAGAGTTATGAGTTCAGAGTTTTTCATGGTTAAAGTAGTGATTTACTTATGACTGACAACCCGCAAGTGTTCTTTAAGCGCCGAACTTTTTAAGCCGCAGTGCATTCGCAAGCGCTAACGGCATGAGATTTATGGTAGGGAAAATGCCAAGCTCTCCTTTAAAGCATTCTCTTTCTGAAAAAGTTTTACAGAGGCCTCCGAAAACATATGGGGATTTAAGAATTGCCGGAACAGGATGCCAGCTATGCCCTTTAAGCAGAGCCGGTGTTGAGTGATCTCCGGTAATTATCAGGACATCCGGATTAAGAGCCAGTATGCCCGGTAAGAGATGGTCGAATTTTTCAATCTGTGCGACCTTGCCTTTAAAATCTCCGTCTTCTCCGAATGAGTCAACCTTTTTAACATGCATGAAGAAGAAATCATATTTATCATAATTCTGTCGCAGGAACTCTATCTCATCCTTTACGTCTCCCTTTAATTCCGGCGCATCCATGCCTATCAGTCTTGCAAGTCCCCTGTACATGGGATAAACAGCGATTGCCAATGATTTAAGCCCGTAAACATCGCCAAAGTGGGGAATATCAGGGACCTGTGAAAATCCCCTTAGCAGGACAAAATTGGCCTGCTCCTGGTCTTTAATAAGGTCTGATATCAGCTCTATCAATTTTTTTGCCGCATTAGCCACTCTCTGCGCATGAGGATTTCCGGGAGTTACAGGAATAGGAGCTACACCCTCCAGCTGAGGGTCTGTGTCTTTTATATCGTCAGAGCCTTTGCCCAATGGTTCAGGAAATCTCATGATGACTGCAAACCTGTGTTCCATTCCCTGTGCAAATATTATCTCAGCATCATCTATTTTTTTTATGTTGTCCTGAAGTTTTTTAGTAATCGGCCCGCTTTTTTCAGTAGGTATCCTTCCGGCACGCCTGTCAGTGATGATGCCATTGCTTATTGTCGCATAATTACATCTGATGGCTATATCAGTCTTTTTCAGCTCGACTCCCAATCCTAATGCCTCAAGCACTCCTCTGCCGATCTGCCACTCAATAGGGTTATAGCCAAAAAGAGACAGATGTCCGGGCCCGCTTCCTGGCGTTATCCCTAATGAGACAGGAACATGGAGTCCGCAAGCAGAGTTCTGCGCAAGCATATCCAGATTAGGCAGAACAGCAACGTCTAGTTCGCTCTGACCATGAACAGGAAGGCCGCCAAGACCATCGAGCACAACCATTACGATCTTTGAATTGTTCTTCTGTATTATGTCTTTTACCAGTGATTGCATTTGATTTTCTCCTGCTCAATATTACTTTAAAGAGTTGAATGTTTTCAAGCTAACTATTCTTTGACTTCTTTCGGAGCAAGATCAGACTTATCAGAAGTAATGCTAAAAAAATGAGAAGAAGGATAACATTTAGGGAGAAAATGCCTTCCTCATGGATTGCA
>CAZBSJ010000263.1:0-2658 GCA_964494165.1 uncultured Nitrospiraceae bacterium | reverse complement strand
CTACGCCCTTTAAACTCTTTGCAACCTGCAAGGCATGGTCTCTGCCCGGCTTATCGTTATCAGGAAGGATATAAACCCTCTTGCCTCTGAAATGCTCGTTATATTCAGGCTTCCATTTACCGGCCCCCATAGCATTACATGAAGCAACAAGACCGATTGCCGTTAAAGTCGCAGCATCCCCTTCTCCCTCAACGATGAAAGAATACTTTGATTTTATGAGCTGAGGTAGGTTATAAGGCAAAAGGGAAACTCCGCTGAGGTTGTAAAGCCATTTGTCTTTATTAGCGGGGTCTGGTCGCCTTTGTTTAAAGTTTTTAGGCTCGTAACGAACAGTCTGAAAGATAAGCCTCCCGTCCGCATCCGTGTAGTCATATATTTTAACGATTTTCTTTTTGGTTTCAGTAACACCTGCTATCTCCTTCAACCTGCCTATCCTATGCCCTGCCTCCGTGATATTTTCCATCGCTCCTATAAGGTCGAGTGCATCCCCGGAAACGCCGCAGGCATGGCAATGATGCCGGTATTCACTGTTCTTTTGATAGATGCTGAGGGAAGGGATATCATCCTCATGTGCGAAGCATTGTATGTTCTTGCCGTTGCCCTGCCATACCGGAAAGTAATGTCTATAAATTTTTTCGGAGTGTTCTTTTTTGAGGGCTTGAAGGTCTGTCATGCTATTGCCCGCCCGCCCGCCTGTTAAACATTTCAACGCGCAATTTCTTGACGGTCTCGCTGTAGAGAAAAGCATTTATCGGGGTCCCGCCATTGTAATCTCTAATTGCTTTAAAGGTCTTATCGGTGCCGGGAAAAACAAAAAAGACCTTGCCGCTGCTTAAACGAAAATCTGGTGGGATTTCTAATAATATTGTGAGTGCCGCTGATAGCCAAACATCGCTGGTACTAAATTCTTTTTTTTCCATGTTTTTTTCCTTTGCTTTTTTTATGGCTGCGATAGCCTTATAAAAAAATTATAAGGAACAACTCATGGATTTAGAATTACAGAAATGCGATACCAGCAGGTTGTTTTTGTAATGGAGTTTCTGCCTTTAAATACGCTTTATGCACTTCCAACACTTCCTGAATGTGAAACAACAATGGTTTAGCCCTAAAACAAAATAAAGGCAGGTCTTCTTCGTGTTTCTGTATGCCTTGTCGGTTTAAAAACTCCGCTAATATCTTATAATTTGCTTTGCCCTGTATTCGTTTAAGCTCCTCAGCCAATCTTGCGATATAATAAGTCTCTGCATACGAGTATTTAAAAAGCCCTCTACGCTTAGCTTTATAAGTAAAATTCTTTGTGCATATTACGCTTTCTAGTGTTGATTTAATATGTAGGCATTCCTCATAAACACTGAGTTGATTTAATATGTTACTCGTGTCAATTTTATAATCAGATAGTGCTGATAAATGTTCTCGCACTCCTATTGATTGCTCCATAAACTCTTCTGCTTCAATTTTTTCGATTAGTTCTATTTCTCTGAGGAAATTAGCGGTCTCTGTGATGTCGTTATAAATATCCGCCGGTATGATGTCTTCAAGTCTCTTTTTCTTTCCCATATATCACCTCTCCGTGATTCCCTCTCTCAAAGTATCAGGGGAAGGCGGTTGAGAGTTGCCGCTTTTCGGGAGCTACCCTATCCCCTGATTTCCTGTAATTATACCACTATATTAAGGTGCAAGAATGTCAAGCGCCTTGTCCGCTCTTATGCTGGCTTCAAGCGCTAAATTCTGCATATATCCCTTTTCGTATGCGTCCGGCTGTTTTGTGTCAAGGCAGCTTAATACATACAATGTAGATTTGATAAAGTATAGATGATCTGCAAGACTCGATACTTGCTCACTGCTGTATTTATGCAGATTAGCATCTTCTGTTACTACAACCTTTAAGTTACTCTTTTCTTTCATGGTAAAACCTCCTTTTAGTGTATAGTTTTTGTATACCTGATAAGAGAGAACAAGGGATAACACCATAAAAGATGCTATCCCTTAATCTTGATGTAATCAAGCACTGGCAAGCATTAGAGAATAAGGGATAATTAAACGAGCATCCTTGTGCTGCCTTGACACGGTAGAGGTCAGGGGTTCGATACCCCTCGTGCCTATTTTCCATTTCCATTGATTACCAATGTATTATCTGATTTAATAGTAACTGCTCTATATTTATTTCTCGTCTTTAATTTTCTCTATTTTTCAACAATATCACGTCATAGAATAAGCATTTGAAAAGATTATGCAAAAACCGTCAGTAAAGCGTCAGTAAACTTTTCTAAGATATAGTCATATAGTGTAGCGAAAAAGAGGGTTCAAATTCCCGCCGCCTCCACCAGAAATATTCTTATATTTCAGTCCGTTAACTATGCGAAATATCTATCCGCTTTCTATCCAGCGATAAGTGCGTTTTTGTCATGCAAATTTATTAGTTGGTGCAATTATTAGGTGATTAAAAGATCGGTCGTATGAAAATAAAATGAATAAATATAAACAATATAAATGCAGGCACTCCTCTCTTCCAAGAGACAGTCATTAGCTTAAAGAGAGTAGATAGATAAGAAAATATCGCATAAATTAAGGCTCTTTCTCATTTCAAGTGGGTAAATATTATCGGTTCATCGGGATTAAGAGTACTTTTTGAGAAAAAAAGAGACATGTTGTTACCAT
>CAZBSJ010000262.1:0-2663 GCA_964494165.1 uncultured Nitrospiraceae bacterium | reverse complement strand
GCTATTTAATGATAATTGCCTTCGGCTACTGGCTGCAATACCTGAATCTCAATCATCTGAAAAAATACGGGGATATTGTTCCCGAGGAGTTTAAGGGATTTATTGATTCCGAACTTCTGAAAAAGACACGAGACTATACAGTTGAACATAACAGGTTTGGACTAATAGAATCTTTTTTTGGAAATATTCTTGTTATAGTCTTTTTCTTTAGCGGGCTGTTGAATGCCTACAACACATGGATAATGTCTTTTAACCTTTCCTTTATTTTATCGGGAATTTTATTTTTTGTCATGCTTAGTTATATAAAGACATTCATTTCTGTCCCGTTTGATCTTTACAGTACATTCAAAATAGAGAACAAGTACGGATTTAATACCATGACAGGAAAATTATGGATAACGGATTTTCTTAAATCAGTTGTTTTGTCAACGATATTGACAAGCGTTGTTATTTCAGGAGCGCTCTTTATTATCATGCTGAGTCCTGATTTCTGGTGGTTTTTTATCTGGCTTTTTTTTCTGGCATTCAGTCTTTTTGTCATGTACATCGCTCCGTATGTCATAGAGCCATTGTTCAATAAATTTACTCCAATAGAAGATGAAGGGATGGAGGATTCCATAAAGCATCTCATGAAAAAGTCAGATATAGCCGTAAGCAGGGTTTTCAAGATGGATGCCTCAAAAAGAAGCAAACACACGAATGCATATTTTACAGGCATCGGCAGGGTTAAGAGGATTGTGCTCTACGATACATTGCTTAAACTAATGAATACGAATGAGATACTTTCCGTTTTGGCCCATGAGGCGGGCCACTGGAAGAAAAAACATGTTCTTAAGATGATAGTATTGGTTGAGGCAATTTCACTTGTCAGCCTGTATATCTCATTCAGGATAATTAAGGCGGGAATTCTTAATAAGATTTTTAATGTCCAGGTCGATACTATTTTTGCCAGTTTTCTTATTCTTGGATTTATCGGAGGTATAGTCTCTTTTCCTTTGACTCCTTTAATGAGCTATCTTTCAAGGCGGCACGAAAAGGAAGCAGATGCGTTTGCTTACGAAATGACTGGAAACCCGGATGCCATGGCGACTTCTTTGATAAAGCTGTCAAAGGATAATCTCTCAAACCTTCATCCGCATCCATTATATGCCTCTTTTTACTATTCCCATCCTCCTGTTGTAGAGAGAGTAAGAGAATTAAAAAAATAACATTTTAATAATCATATGTTTCTATTAGGTTAAACTTGGAAGGGGGCATTATCCTATGATATCTTTTAACGATGTTTCTAAATCCTTCAATGGTGTTCTGGCATTAAATAAGTTGTCTCTTAATATAGATACTGGTGAGATATTCGGCCTTGTCGGACCAAATGGCGCAGGGAAGACAACTGCTTTGAGATTGTTGACAGGCCTTTTGAGCTCCGATTCAGGCAGCATAACAATCGGTGAGTTTGATATTTCAAAAGAGCCTGTAAAGGCCAAAGAGTTGTTTGGATATGTTCCTGATAAGGCATTTATATACGAAAAACTCACTGCCAGGGAATTCCTTACATTTATTACATCATTATACAAAGTAGATAAACCTAAGGCCTTAACAGAAATTGAAAGACTTCTTGAGCTTTTTGGCATAAAAGATGTTGAAGATGAACTTGTTGAAAGTTTCTCTCAGGGGATGAGGCAGAGGCTGCTTTTTGCATCTGCTTTGATGCACAGCCCTAAAGTGCTTTTAATCGATGAGCCATTTGCCGGACTCGATCCATTTGGAGTACGGATGCTCAAAGGAGTGATTAAGGAACTGAGCATGAAAGGTGTTACTATCTTTCTTGCAACTCACAGCCTTCATATAGCAGAGGAGTTTTGCCACAGGGTAGGGTTTATAAACAAGGGAGCCTTAGTTGCTATAAAAAGCAAGGAAGAGATAAAGGGTATCGAAGGCGGGCTTGAGGGATTGTTTTTGAAGCTTGGGGCGCTAAATTTTTCTAAAGAGAACTTTTTGAAAAAAGAGATAGCCGTAATTTTTTCCTGTTTACAGAATCAGAATAAAAGGTATATATTTTCAAAATAAGATTATGAACTCAAAAATAAAAATCAAAGAATCTGATATTCATGCACATATAAAAGCAAGGATGCAACAGCGTGGAATCTCAGCGGAAGAAATAGAAACAACTATAAACAAAGGATGGAACGCGGAAGATGCCGTTGAAGGCACCGTTGGGAAGGTGTTTGTGTTTCCTTACAAAGCAGTATGGGAGGGGAATTTCTTTGAAGAAAAAGAGGTAACGGTGTATTATAAATACAAGGACGGACGGTTTATCCTGCTGACTGCCAAAGCAAGATACGGCAAAGATTTTTTTAGAAAGGAGAAAAAATGAAGATAGAATACGACCCTGAGCGTGATCTGCTTTACATATATTTTGCTGAGACTGAGGTGAAAGCTGCGAGAACTGAAACTATCGCTCCTGGAGTTCATGCGGATTTTGATAAAGACAGTAAACTTGTCGGAATTGAAGTGATTGAGGCATCCAAAGTTATGGGCAAAAAGATTGAATTTAAGCTGCCTGAACTGAGTGCAGCATAAAAACTCCTTGAACCTACTTTGTGTGAACTTGCCCCGTTTTCACGGACACTCAGTTAAGTTAGGCTGCCATAGCTTCCAGCTCAAAT
>CAZBSJ010000261.1:0-2665 GCA_964494165.1 uncultured Nitrospiraceae bacterium | reverse complement strand
AAAGGTACAGATAAGAAATGACATGTTTATGGAAAAGTCTTTGGAAAGGGCAATATTTTCCTTTAAGACCAACAAGCGAATTTTCAAGAGCGTGGTATTTCTGTCCGGTCTTCATCATGAGAGGTTCAGCAGGATCATGGACAGGAACATAATAGTGCCTTCTTTTTACAAAAAAGATAATATAAAAAGGCTACAGGAAGAATCTCTGGACAGGATTGTTGACCTTTTGCAGAACGGTACAAAGTCCGAGGTTTTGAAAAAGAATCCGCTTGGAAATCTACGGGATAAGAGACGTTTCAGGGCTTACCTGAGCTGATACTGCCTTTCAAAATAATTCCCCAAAATCAGCAAAATCTGTTTTACTATTATAAGCAAAAAATCCGTTTTACTTCAGGAAAACTATGCGGGATATGCTCGGAAGAGAAGATGTTGTAAGCGTCTTAATGGCACGCGATGTCATGTCCAGAAATTTCGTTCCTCCGATTCTTTCTGAGGTAAAAATCACTATATCCGATTCTTATAAAAGAATTTTGTCCAGGGAGATATTTTCTCCGGAGGACCTCCCTCAGTTTGCACGGTCCACAGTCGACGGCTTTGCAGTAAAATCCTCGGATACATTTGGCTCTACGGAAGGAATGCCTGCTTATCTAAACATCATCGGAGAAATATTCATGGGAGAGGAAGCCTCTGTAAGCATAAACACAGGAGAGGCTGTGAAGATAGCAACCGGAGGCATGCTTCCACACGGATCTGATGCAGTTGTAATGATCGAGGATGTTCAGGAAACCGGCGGAAATATGATTGAGGTCATGAAGCCGCATGCACCCGGAGAAAATGTCATACAGGCAGGAGAGGATATTAAAAAAGGAGAACAGGTATTCAATAAAGGACATAAAATAAGGCCGCAGGATGCAGGCGCGCTTGCGGGGCTCGGTATAACAGAAATCTATGTTTATGCCAAGCCTAAGGTCGCAATAATCTCTACAGGAGATGAAATTGTTCCTGCGGATAAAAAAGTAAAGCCCGGACAGGTACGCGATATCAATTCTTATAATCTTGCAGGTCTGATCTCTGAGGCAGGCGGAGAACCTGTCAAATACGGGATTTTCAAGGATGAATATAATCTTATCAAAGAGACGGTTATAAAAGCGCTTGACGAGTCTTCGATGGTTTTGATAACAGGAGGAAGTTCTGTCGGGACAAGGGACCTGACAGCGAAAATAATAAATGAGATAGGAACTCCGGGCGTATTATTCCACGGCGTTTCCATAAAGCCGGGTAAACCCACAATCGGAGGTTTTGTAAAGGGCAAGCCGGTTTTTGGCCTTCCCGGTCATCCTGCTGCCATTACTGTATGTTTTGAGCAATTCGTGGAGCCTGTTCTTGTGAGATTAACCGGGATGACTGAGAATAGTCTCTACAGCAGAAAGCCTTCAGTTACCGCTAAGATGGCAAAGAATGTGGCATCAAGCTCTGGAAGGGAAGACCATATCAGGGTTGCAATCGAAAAAAGAAACGGCGAATTATGGGCTGTCCCTATACTCGGAAAATCAGGACTTATAACCACTTTAGTAAAGGCGGAGGGAATTGTAGTCATACCTTTAAGAAAGCTTGGCCTTGAGCAGGGCGAGACTGTTGAGGTTAAGCTTTTTTCCTGAGGATAAGCCTGCAATATCTTCTTGTCATTCTTCCCCTTATTCTGGTAGCTTATGTCTGTGAGACAAGACGGGCAAGAAACATTCTCATCTGATTATCCCTTCGAAAGCAAATTTGCAGATATTTACGGCTCTAAAATACACTACATAGAACAGGGTGAAGGGAGAGTATTCCTTTTCCTCCACGGAAACCCCACATGGTCCTATCTTTGGAGAAATATCATTCCGACTGTATCAAGGCATGGCCGGTGCATTGCCTTAGACTTAGTCGGTTTCGGAAAATCAGATAAGCCTGATATCAGCTATAAGTTTCTTGAGCACTATAGATATGTAGAAGGCTTCATAGAAAAGATGGGATTAAAAGATGTTGTTATCGTTGGTCACGACTGGGGCGGGGTGCTTGGTTTTTATTATGCGATGAATCATCGGGAAAACATGAAAGGCATTGCATTCATGGAATCGTTTCCGTTTACCTTTACTTGGGACTATTTTCCCCCGAAATTCCGGACCGGATTCAGATTATTCAGGATGCCTTTGGTAGGGAAGTTCCTTATAATGGTAATGAATGTTTTTGTAAACAATTTAATCCCTGCCTCTGTTGATCAGGGCATTTCCAAGGAAGTGCTCGAGAATTACCAAAAGCCTTTTCCAACCATGCGGTCGAGATACCCGATATATGTTTGGCCTAATGAATTACCTGTTAAGGGCAAGGAAAATGATACATTCAGAGAAATACAGAGGCTGGAGGAATACTTGCCTCTGTTTAATTTTCCAATGCTTCTTTTGACCAGCTCGCCTGGCGGTGTTATCAGGAAGGAAAGAGTGGAATGGTTAAAAAGAACAATAAAGGATTTGACGATTAAGGATATTGGGGTAGGAATACATTTCGTTCAGGAAGACAATCCCGGTGGTATCTCCCAAGGGATTATCGAATGGGTAAAGAAGAAGAGATTAGTTTAATACAGCGGGAACTCCCTGCCTGTAAAGGCGGGGATGAGAGCAGATTCCAG
>CAZBSJ010000260.1:0-2705 GCA_964494165.1 uncultured Nitrospiraceae bacterium | reverse complement strand
AAAGACTGGTCTGCTCTGCCACGTCGTCTATTACGTTTAGTATTGTGCCTATCTCCTCTGACCTCTTGCCCAAACGGTTTATGACCTCTGATATGCCGTTTACACTGCCCCTTACGTCCTGCATCCCCTTTAGTGAGGCATCTGCTGAGTTTAACCCCTTTCCTGATGCCTCTGTTGTAACATTCTCTGCAAGGGCCACTGATTCTGATGCGCTTCCTTCAACTTCTTTTACTGTTGTGTTTATCTCTGCCAGGGATGAGGCTGTCTCTTCAGAAGATGAGGACAAGACCTCAAGGCTGTCAGCTATCTCTTTGATAGATGCAAGCATCTCTTCTATGGATGAGGCTGCATCTGATGCTGCTGTTGAAAAGATGGTTGCGCTTTCTGCAACCCTCTGTATGGATGTCGTTATCTCCATTATGGCTGAAGATGTCTCCATTGCAGAGGCTGAAAGGCTCTCTGCGCCTACTGCAACAGATGCAATGGATTGGTCTATCTCTTTAACAAAGTCAGCTGTCTTTTCAATAGAGGTATGCTGTATGTTTGCCCCTGAAAGCATCTGGCTTGATGATGAGGCAACGTTTTCCGTTACCTTTGATACGCCGTCTGTTATTAACCTTACCTTAAGTATCATGTCCTTAAGGCTTGTTGCTATCATGTTTATTGCCCTGCCCAATGACGCTATCTCGTCTTCGCCTTTTACGTCTATTTTGATCGTCAGGTCGCCGGATGCTATCTGTCTGGCTGCGCTTTCGATGTGTGTAATAGGCTTAATGATGACCCTTCCTGCAAGAAATGACATCCCGACTGCGAACAGGAATATTGCTATTACAATACTGGTGGTTACTATTATGATGCTTTTGCGCAGGTTGCTGGTTATTGCTTTTTTGTTATAGCCGATTTTTAGGTTACCCAGATGCATGCCGCTTTCAGCTACGATCTTTCTTTCGATTACCATAAAAGCGGTTAGCTCTTCTGTTTTCTTTGAAATTTGTGTCAACGGTTTGTTCTGCGGATCATAAAATACTGCAAAATCCACTTCAGGGTCTTTTGTTATCTCTTCTACAAGATTGTCTAATTCGCTAAAATTATAATTAGTATAGTAGTGAGCACTTATCTTTGACATGAAATCAGCAGTTGCATTGCCTTTTGATTCCATCATATCTTTTATGGCTGAAGTATTATTTGCTGCCATAAAAATGCCTAATCCGCTTAACAGGAGTGTGGCCAGCGCGAGCATGAGGATAATGAATTTTTTGCGTATGGTGTTAAATTTAAGGGCTTTCATTTTCTCCTTTTGGCTTAGGGGCGGCGATTGCCGCCCCTATCAATAAAATGAAATTTATTCAAAGGTAAAATTAAACGCCTTATCAACGCCCGCTTTTTTCAATAATGAAATGGTATGCTTGAAATCGTCCTCTGTTGTTTTTATGTATCCCTTGATGTTTAGTTTTTCCTTCAATGCTTTAGCCTCTGAGGATGTGTCGTCCTTTAAGGAGAGCAATGCATCAGAGATCTTTGAGGCAACATTGGGATTGGCCTTTTTTGAAACCATGAGCGTACTGTCGGGATTTTCGCCCTTGTCCTCTCCCACCTTTTCAAGTGTTGGGAAGTCTCCTTTCTTTTTATCCCATACGCGGTTTTTTACGATTGCTACATCTGCGTATCCTCTTGAGAGCGCGTCAATCGCTGCTCCGTGGGAGGCGGCTGGGAGGATGGTTGCTTTTACTGATTTTATGTCAGGGATAGAACGATAAAAAAATTCTCCTGAAGATGCAAGTGAAGCGAACATTACTTTCTTGCCCGCAAAATAATCTGCAGAGCCTGTGAATTTGGGTGAACCCTTCGGAGCAATAACAGCAGCCCAATAGGTGCTGTTGCCGTCATTGCCTAAAGGCCTTACTGACGGAGTGGCAAGTTCCTTAATAATCAAAGTGCCGGCAATTCCTGAGCCGCTGAACATTGCATCTGCCTCGCCCGCTGCAAACATCTTTGCTGCCGTAGGATAGTTCGGAGTTCCGACAAGTGCGATATCAACCCCTTTTTTCTTCATATACGCTATGAGAGGTTGAAACGCCTCGGCAGCGCCCTTATCGTCCTGCATAATTGCGATCTTGAAATCGGCTGCCTGCGCAAAACTGAACATCAGACAAAAAACAGATACAAAAAGAAACATGCACAACACTTTTCTTCTTCCCATAGACCCTCCTTATATAAAATTCATAAATAATACACTGGATAATATTAAAATTTCAAATGATTTTATAATTATTATTTGATGTGTAGGCGCTTTTTTTGTTGTAACCGGCAGAAACTTGATAATAAGTTTTCTTGTGTTATATTGATTCTCATTTTTTTGTTAAAGAAAAAGCTTTCCATTATCGCTCCTCCCTTATAAAGAAAACAATAATGGAAAGCTTTATTAACCTCTTTATGACCTTTCAGTGCAGCCTGCGTTTAGAATGTTCCCGCCGAAATATTTGCCTCTTTCATCTGTTCGTTATAAACTTTCCAAAGAGCCGACCCTTCTTTGAGGGGGACGGTTCCTTGTTTTTTAATAATATTCTGCCCTTCGTCGCTCATGACAAAAGAAATAAAATTTTTGACCTCAGGAGATACATTAGTCTTATGTACCAGATACAGAGGCCTGTATAGCATATACTTGCCGTTTGCAATGTTTTCATACGTAGGCTCTTTGCCTTCTA
>CAZBSJ010000259.1:0-2711 GCA_964494165.1 uncultured Nitrospiraceae bacterium | reverse complement strand
AAGAGGAGATATGTGTTTATAAAAAACCTTCAGGAGATGTCCAAAAAAGACCTTGAAAAGATTAAGACCTATATAGACAACCCATCCCCTGATGCCTTGCTTATAATGCTCTCAAAAAAGAAAAACGAGACATTAAAAGGTCCAAAGGCATTTTCGCTTGATGTAAGGGAGCAGGACCTCCCGCTTTTTGTTAAAGAAAAAGCAAAAGAGAAAAACATAAAGATTGACGACAAAACAATAGATTATCTTATCGGGGTAGTCGGCCCTGATATCGGGATCCTGTCATCAGAGATAGAGAAACTGTCAACCGTTGGCAGCGAGACCATAACAACCGCCATAATCAAAGAGGTTGTAGAGGGTAGCAGGGAATACAGCATTTTTGACCTAACCAATGCGCTCAAATTCAAAAATGCTGAAAAGGTATTCAGGATATACAAGGCGCTCTCTGAATCTACCGAGCCCTACGGGCTTCTTGGCGCCATCAACTGGCAGTACACCCAGCTGATGAAATCAGAGACAAAAGACTCAAGACGGCTTTATTACAGAAAGGCCTTTGAGCTGTTAAATGAGGCAGACATCCAGATAAAGACCTCTGTCGCTTGCCCCATGGAATATCTTCTGGTTAGGCTGCTACAGCTTTAAGAACAGTATCCGCAAGCTTTGATAGTCTTGATATCTTTCTGGAAGCAGTGTTCTTATGCAGAACCCCTTTAGAAACAGCTGACTGTATGGTCTTTGATGCCTCTTTCAGAAGCTGTTCTATCTTCTTCTTGTCTTTCTCGCCTACTGCATCAGCAACCCTCTTGGCAATAGTCTTTACCTTTGAGAGCACTGCCATGTTGCGCTGTTGGCGTCTTTTTGACTGTCTTACCCTTTTCACTGTAGACAGTTTTTTCTTTTTGGCTACCTTTGGCAATTTTTCCTCCTTAATGCATGCCTGGCCGTATCAGATGCCGTGCAAAATAATCTTATTTAATAACATAATTTTAGTTATAAAATCAATCCCTCTGTGTTAAAATCTTACACTATGAAAAAATATAAGCCTGTTTCATTAAAGAAAATCAGGACATACCCCCTCAAGAAAAGAAAAAGCAAGGTGGAAGTCGAATCACTTGCTTTGCCGCATAAAAAGGGGCGGTCATTCAATGATTTCATTAAAGGCCTTCCAGACATACTGGCTGCTAAGGCGTTCAGAGAGATTGTTAAGGCAATTGTAAGCGCCAGAAAAAATAAAAGGCCTGTCATCCTCGGAATGGGCGCCCATCCGATTAAGGTCGGATTGTCGCCTCTGATAATCGACCTCATGGAGCGGAGCATCATCACAGCGCTTGCAGCAAACGGCGCATGCATAGTGCATGACTTTGAGCTGTCTTACCTGGGCAGGACATCTGAAGACGTTGCAGAAGAACTGTGCAAAGGCACATTCGGAATGGCAAGGGAAACAGGAGAATATATTAATAAAGCGATTAAAAAAGGGGTTAAGAAAGGCTTTGGAATCGGCAGGTCAATGGGCGAGATGATTAATCAGAGCAGTTTCAGGTTTAAGGGGAAAAGCCTTTTCTCATCAGCATTCAGGTTAAACCTCCCGGCAACAGTTCATGTTGCAATAGGCACAGACATCATACATATGCATCCCCATGCTGACGGCTCTGCAATAGGCGAAGGAAGCCTCAGAGACTTTAAGCTTTTAACATCAGTCGTATCTGACCTTGACGGAGGAGTTTATATAAACCTCGGCTCTGCTGTCATATTGCCTGAGGTATTTCTGAAGGCGCTGACAATTGCCAGAAATCTTGGCAATAAGGTTGAAGATATAACTACAGTTAACATGGATTTTTTCCAGCATTACAGGCCTGCGCAGAATGTCCTTAAAAGGCCGACCATTAAAAAGGGTTGCTCATACGCACTTACAGGCCATCATGAGATAATGTTCCCTCTCCTCGCAGCAGGGGTTATTGAAGAGATAGAAGGATAATTCTTAAAAAATGTGATTTGTCACTGGTATCTATGTGGTATTATTATTTAAGGGGTTAAGACAAAAGGAGGAATCCTTATGAGACAATATAAGATTATCGTAGAAAAACATCCTGATGGTTATGTGGCTTATCCCTTAGGTCTTAAGGGAGTGGTAGTCGGGCAAGGAGATACCTACGAAGAGGCGCTCTCAGACGTAAAATCTGCGATACGGTTCCATGTAGAAAGCTTTGGCGAAGAAGTATTAGAAGTCGAGCCCCCTATTTTAGAGGCATTTGTAGCAGAAGCCGGAGTATAGGCTTAATGCCTAAGTTTCCTGTTGATGCCCCGAAGCAAAGAGTAATAAAAGCACTTGAGATTCTGGGTTTTCGCATAGTCAGAGAAAAGGAACATATCTCCATGATAAGAGAAAACCCCGATGGGAGTAAAACTCCCCTTACAATGCCAAACCATCCTAAGATAAAAGCTTCTACCCTAAGAACGATCTGCACTCAGGCAGGAATTTCAAGAGATGATTTTCTGAAAGCCTACGATAAAGTGTAATTTATTAAGAAAAACAGATCTGCAAACCGTACCAAGAGCAAACAAAAACTTCCCGTATATGATGAATAAGTAAGGCTAAGGACGACTATTTCACCCTCTCCTCGCAGCAGGGGTTATTGAAGAGATGGAAGGTCAGTTCTCAACGGGCTGTTGCCCAAATCCGACAAAACCGAATAGAGAAATGGCATAATAAG
>CAZBSJ010000258.1:0-2713 GCA_964494165.1 uncultured Nitrospiraceae bacterium | reverse complement strand
AACATCGCAGAAGGACATATAAGAAGGCATACAGCAGAGTTTAAGCAGTTTTTGTTTATTGCACTTGGTTCTTTAGCAGAGATGGAAACACAGATAATAATAGCGGGTGAATTAGGGTATATGAGTAAAGGTTCACAGGAAAGCGTTATTCATAACATTGAAATTTTATCTAAGCAAATTCGCAGTCTCATCTCAAAACTAAACCCTAATCCCAAATCCCCCAACCCCTAAAACAATGATAGCAAAGATAATTGAATACAGCGCACGTAACAAGTTCATAATTTTTCTTCTGGTCGGATTCCTTTTTTTATGGGGATACTGGTCGTTGAAAAATACGCCTCTGGATGCGATCCCTGACCTGAGTGACACGCAGGTAATAATATTTACCGAATGGCCGGGAAGAAGCCCGGACCTTGTTGAGGACCAGATAACATACCCGATAACATCAACCCTGTTAGCAGCCCCGAAGGTACAGGTCGTTAGGGGATTTTCCTACTTTGGCAGTTCATTCATTTATGTAATCTTTGAAGAGGGGACTGATATCTATTGGGCAAGAAGCAGGGTCCTTGAATACCTGCAGGCAGTAAAGAATAAGATACCCTCTGATGTTAATCCTATCCTTGGCCCTGATGCAACAAGCGTTGGATGGGGATTCAATTACGCGGTTGTGGATGAAACAGGAAGGCATGACCTTTCTGAACTGCGCTCTGTTCAGGACTACAACATAAAGCTTGCAATCGAAAGCGTCCCCGGAGTTTCCCAGGTGGCAAGCATTGGCGGATTTGTAAAACAGTACCAGATAACCATAGACCCCAACAGGCTTCTCGCCTATAACATCCCTTTAATAATGGTCATGGATGCAGTGAGAAAAAGCAATAAGGATGTTGAAGGAAGGGTGCTGGAATTCTCAGGCATTGAATATATGCTTAGGGGAAGGGGATACATAAAAGGAATAAAAGACATCGAGAACATTGCAGTCGGAACAGACAAGGCAGGCACTGCGATCTTTCTTAAGAATATAGCCAATGTAAGACTCGGGCCGGATATAAGAAGGGGAATCGCTGATCTTGACGGAAAAGGCGAGGTTGCAGGCGGGATAGTGGTTGTAAGGTTCGGAGAAAATGTTCTTAATGTCATCGAGAGGGTCAAAACCAAGATTAAGAATGATATAGAGCCGAGTCTGCCTGAAGGAATGCAGATAGTAACAACTTATGACAGGACAGACCTCATCCATCGCTCTATAGATACTTTAAAGGATAAAATAATAAAACTGTCTGTTGCTGTAAGCGCAGTCTGCATAGTTTTTCTTTTCCATCTGCCAAGCGCTCTGGTGGTCATATTAACCCTGCCGATAGCAATAATCATCTCATTTATATGCATGTATTACCTTAATGTCACCTCTAACATTATGAGCCTTAGCGGCATCGCCATAGCTATAGGCGCAATGGTTGATGCGTCTATCATCATGGTAGAAAATGCGCATAAGAAACTCGAAGAATGGGAGGCGCATGGGAAACAGGGCAGCAGAACAGATGTGATTATTGATGCTGCCAAAGAAGTCGGGCCTTCGCTCTTCTTCTCTCTGCTCGTAATAACAGTAGGGTTCCTTCCGGTATTCACACTTCAGTCACAGGCCGGAAGACTATTTACGCCCCTTGCATACACCAAGACATTCGCAATGCTCTTTGCGTCATTCCTTGCAATCACACTGACGCCGGTGTTAATGACTTTATTTATCCGGGGCAAGATAAGGCCTGAAGACAAGAATCCTCTAAGCATAATACTTCACAAAATATACGAGCCGGTTGCAAAGCTCGCACTAAGGTTCAAAAAAACTGTAATCGTAATCGCATTAATAATAGTGGCAGTCACAGTATATCCCTTCATAAAACTCGGCTCTGAATTCATGCCGCCTTTGGATGAGGGGACTTTGTTCTACATGCCGGTTACAGTGCCTGCGGCCTCAATAACAGAGGTTTCAACGCTGCTGCAAATTCAGGATAAACTGCTGATGACAATCCCTGAGGTTTCTCAGGTATTTGGCAAGGCAGGCAGGGCAGAGACTGCGACAGACCCGGCCCCTCTGGAGATGTTTGAGACAGTGATAAATCTCAAGCCTGAATCAGAATGGCGAAAAGGCATGGATGTTGAAAAACTGAAAAATGAGATGAACGAGGTCTTAACCATTCCGGGTGTTGCCAACTCCTTTACCATGCCGATTAAGGCGCGCATTGATATGCTCTCAACCGGGATAAGGACGCCTGTTGGGATAAAGGTTATGGGTTCCAATCTTAGAGAGATAGAGAAGGTCGGCCTGGAATTAGAAGATGCCCTAAGAGACATCCGCGGAACAAGGAGCGTTTATGCTGAAAGGGTTACCACAGGATATTTTCTTGACTTCAATATTAAAAGAGACGAGATTGCAAGATACGGTCTCAGCATTGATGAGGTTCAGGAGGTTGTTCAGACAGCAATAGGCGGAATGAATATTACTACAACAGTGGAAGGAAGGGAAAGATACCCTGTAAACATCCGCTATCCGAGAGAACTAAGGAATGATGTTGAGAGACTAAAAAGGGTGCTTGTGCCTGTATCAGGGAACGGCTCATCATCAATGGGCGCAGTCCAAGTCGCGATGAGCACTCAAAAGAGCGCCGCACAGATACCATTGGGTGAGCTTGCCGAAATAAAGATTATCAAAGGGCCGACAGGA
>CAZBSJ010000257.1:0-2749 GCA_964494165.1 uncultured Nitrospiraceae bacterium | reverse complement strand
TCTTCTTTTCTTGTCCCTGAGGAATTGATGTCGATTGTCGGGAAGATTCTCTTTTCAACGAGTTTTCTGTCGAGGTGCAGTTCCATGTTGCCTGTGCCTTTGAATTCTTCAAATATAACGTCATCCATCCTGCTACCGGTGTCAACCAGCGCAGTTGCAAGTATTGTGATGCTTCCGCCGTTTTCTATGTTTCGTGCTGTGCCGAAGAATCTCTTTGGTTTCTGCAAAGCATTTGAATCAAGTCCGCCTGACAGCACCTTTCCGCTTGTGGGTATGATTGCATTATATGCCCTTGCAAGCCTTGTTATACTGTCCAGGAGGATTACAACATCTCTCTTACTTTCAACAAGCCTTTTCGCCCTTTCTATGACCATCTCAGACACCTGACAGTGCCTCTGAGGCGGTTCATCAAAGGTCGAGCTTATTATCTCAGCGCCCGGAACCTGCCTTTTCCAGTCTGTTACTTCTTCCGGTCTTTCATCTATAAGCAGGATTATCAGGTGGATTTCCCTGTGGTTCTTCTTTATTGCCTTTGCTATTGACTGGAGGAGCATTGTTTTTCCTGTCCTCGGCGCAGCAACCACCATTCCTCTCTGTCCTTTACCGACAGGCGCAATAAGCTCCATGACCCTTGTAGAAAAGTCGAATGGCTCATATTCAAGTTTTATTCGCTCAGTCGGATAATATGGCGTGAGGTTATCAAACAACGCCCTGTTTATGCTGTCTTCAGGCGATTCATGATTGACTGCCTCGACTTTCAGAAGCGCAAAATATCTCTCGCTCTCTTTTGGCGGTCTTATCTGTCCTGATATGAGGTCGCCGGTTCTTAAGGTGAATCTGCGTATCTGGGAAGGAGAGACATAGATATCATCAGGACCAGGGAGATAACTGTAATCAGGCGATCTTAAAAACCCGAACCCGTCAGGGAGTATTTCAAGCACTCCTGCGCCAAAAACATTGCCTGTTTTTTCTGTCTGTGCCTGAAGGATTGCGAAAATGATGTCCTGCTTTCTCATTCCAGATGCGCCTTCAACATTGAGGGCCTTTGCAACAGTGGTTAATTCGTCGATAGTCTTCTCCTTAAGTTCTGAAATAGAGATATTGTCCATATTATTCCTCTTTTGGGATTTTTTTTGAAGGTTTAGTTAATACGATTTTTTCTTTTTTTTAAAACCCGGTAGGTCTTTCCCGCACCATAGCGGAAAACCGAGCCTATTTCGGGGGTTTAAGCAAAACGAGAACTGATTTAATTGAAGAATACTAAAACAAAGTTGCTTTTGTCAATACCCGCATGTTAAATTTTTTAATGCGGTATGGAGAAAAGAAAATAAAAAAGGCAAAGCTGGAGATATGGGACAACCCGTATCCAGAGCGTGATTATGATATAAATATAAGCTTTCCTGAGTTCACATGTTTGTGTCCGCGTTCAGGATATCCTGATTTCGCGTTGATAAAGATAAATTATGTCCCTGATAAAAAGATTGCAGAGCTAAAGGCGCTTAAGCTTTATCTGAATTCTTTCCGTGACATTCATGTCTCGCATGAGGAAGTAACGAATAAGATTTATTCCGAGCTAAAGAAGAAGCTGATCCCGAGATTCCTTGAGGTCATTGGCGATTTCAATCCCAGAGGGAATGTGAAGACAGTGATCAGGGTATGCTCGGAGAATAGTAATAAGGGGTCTATCGGTTAGGCTCCAAGGAGTCCGGGGTTAAGAACGATACACTTGAACCCTCGAATCCCTGAACCCTTCTTTAGGTTGTTAATACGTGAACTGCCTTGGCCTTTTCAATAAATGCCTTTATCTTTTTATGGTCTTTTATGCCTTTTTCAGCCTCAACCCCGCTTGATACATCAACTGCATAGGGATGGACAAAACGTATCGCTTTTTCAATGTTTTCTGCAGTGAGGCCGCCGGCAAGGATAATCCTTCCGAAGCGTTTTGCCTCTACGGCAATGTCCCAGTTGAATATCTGTCCCGTGCCTCCGTATTTCTCAGGCGTATAAGTATCAAGCAGGAATGAGGAGACGCAGTCTTTGTATTTGGATAGCAATTCAAGGTTTTCGAGAGATTTCACGCGGACTGCTTTTATTATTGGATATCCTGAAATCCTGCATGTCCTTGGCGGTTCATCGCCGTGGAGCTGGATCGCATTTATTCCTGTTTGCTCTGATATCTTCTCAATCTCTTTTTTCTTTTCATTCACAAAGACACCCACGCATGTGATGAAAGGCGGAAGTCTTTTTATGATTGCCTTTGCCTTTGCCGGAGAGATGTATCTGGGGCTTTTTTTGAAAAAGACAAACCCGAGCGCGTCAGCTCCGTAGTCAACAGCTAACAAAGCATCTTCGGGATTTGTTATTCCGCAGATCTTAACCCTTACCATTAAGCAGATTATATCATAATATTCTGGTCTCTATTGCCAGTGCGGCAGGGCTGGATTGAGGCAAGATTCACGGGTCTATGGCAAGGAGTGGCAGTCCTGAAGACTGGCACGGGAGCTGAATTTGTTCAAAGCAATGTTTACATATAAAAGTTTAAACCAAGAATTATGGTAGTTTAATGTTGCCTGAAGACAGTTCTGCCGCAGTGGGATTCACATTCATATCGCCTAATTTTTGAATAATTCCATATCCCTCTCACTATTTGAATAATTCTCTACCCTCATGTAATATAGGAAAACAGAATTTTAAGCATTTTGATGAAAGGATAAATATATGTCTAAGATTCTAAAAATCGGCGTTCCAA
>CAZBSJ010000256.1:0-2756 GCA_964494165.1 uncultured Nitrospiraceae bacterium | reverse complement strand
ATTCGCTAATTAAATACACTATTTGACAAAATTATGCGTATTTATATAGTTTATACTTCAACAGTTGCTTGCCTTTAATACTCTGATTCAGAAAGGACATTTCATGGAATTAATAAGAGTACCGCGCATAATGCATGATACCTCTAAAGGCTACCTGCTTCGCGGTAGGAGCATCGGCTTTGTGCCAACTATGGGTGCACTTCATGAGGGGCATTTAAGCCTTGTCAGGAGATCAAAGGCCGAGAACGATATAACAGTAGTAAGTATTTTTGTAAATCCGCTCCAGTTCGGCCAATCCGAGGATTTTCAGAGCTATCCAAGGGATACAGACAGAGACAAGGAAAAGCTCAGCTCAGCAGAGGCAGATGTCCTTTTTATGCCTGACGCATCTCAAATGTATAAAGAAGATTTCCTGACACAGATAGAAGTAGAAAGGCTTTCAGACAGATTGTGCGGCGCTTTCAGGCCGGGCCATTTCAGGGGCGTTGCCACAGTAGTTGCAAAACTTTTTAATATAGTAATGCCGGCAAGGGCTTATTTCGGACAAAAAGACTACCAGCAGTCTGTTATTATCAAAAAAATGGTCAAAGATCTTGATATGGGGATAGAGGTCGTTGTATGTCCGACAATTCGAGAGCAGGACGGCCTTGCAATGAGTTCCAGGAACTCTTATCTGGATGATTCCGAGCGCAGGGCAGCGACTGTTATATACAAGTGCCTGACCCAGACAGCTGATATGATAAAATCTGGTATAATGGATATAGACCATATAAGAAAGTCCATGCATAACAGGCTCAGCGAAGATCCCCTTATAACTGAGATTCAATACGCTTCTGTTTATGACCCAGAGACGCTCATGGAACTTGAGCAGATTAAGAAAGAAGGAGTAATCGCAGTTGCTGTTAAGATGGGCAGAACAAGATTAATAGACAATATGCTTCTGAAGCCTTAACTAAAAGGAGGCGATTAAGATGATGAAAAGAGTTTACATACAGATTCTTGACAATCCGACAGAGGATGTATTCTTCTCGACTGAAAAGTTTGAAGAAACATCCACAAATAAAATTCTTGCTGATGAATTAAAGGAAGATCTCACTTACAACTATCCGTATCTTGTGTCAGTCGAATACATAGACCTTTTTACGGATGATGAAAGGGAATTCCCCGAGATCAGAGAGCTGATAAGACACGGCGCAATAACTCCGCCGGTAGTGATAATTAACGGAGAGCCGAGGATATACGGCGGCATTCCGAATTCACTTATCAAGAAAGAAGTGGAGCGGCTACTGGGGTCTGACCTGATTCATTAATTGCTGTTTTATTCCAGCCCCATCTTTTTTAATGTATCGTCAGCGCTCCTGCTTGAGGCAGGGGCTTCTTCCGGCAGGTAGAGCATAACTCCGCCTTTTACAGGCCGTAAGGCTATCTTTCCTTCAGCAGCAAGCTTGTTTGTAACTTCAACAGGATTTTCTCCTTCAAAATATTTCTTGAATGCGTCATTGAAACCTGAATAGACAGTGTGTATGCCTTTGTATCCTTCCTTTCTCAGACTAACAACAGCCTTTCTCACAAACTCCTCATGCGTAAGACGTTTAGACATAAGACCCCCTCATGTGTTATTTATTATTGCCGTTTGATTCTGACTCTTCGATGTCTCCCAACAGCGACACCTGCTCAGGCGACGGCAGTTCCTGGACATTCTTTAATTTCCTCTCAATATTCCTTGACTTGCTTGCCGCATCTGCAATCGTATTGCTTGCCTCATCCAATTTCTTCCGGGTCTTTTCAAGGATATCGCCAAATTTTCCAAATTCAGTCTTGACCGCCCCAAGTAAAGACCATACTTCACTGGAACGCTTTTCTATTGCCAAAGTCCTGAACCCCATTTGCAGGCTGTTTAATAAGGCGGCTAATGTCGTTGGTCCTGTAATAATTATTTTGAAATCCCTCTGCAAGGTCTCGATTAAACCCGGTCTTCTGACCACCTCTGCATAAAGGCCCTCAACCGGCAAAAACATTATCCCGAAATCGGTTGTATACGGCGGATCAATATATTTATCCTTAATGTCTTTTGCAAATTTCTTTATATTGTTCTCAAGAAGTTTTGCTGTCTCGTCAACCGCAGCGGAGTCTCCATGCTCATAAGCTGTTATGAGCGCATCATAATGCTCACGCGGAAACTTGGCATCCAAGGGCAGGTAAACAACATCTCCGTTGTTGTCTTTGCCGGGAAGTTTAATAGCAAACTCAACATGGTCTCGGCTTCCCTTTTTGGTTACTACATTTTTTGCATATTGTTCTGCGGTTAAAATTTGTTCAAGAATGTTCCCCAGCTGAATTTCTCCCAGTATGCCTCTGGTCTTAACATTCGACAAAACTTTTTTAAGATCGCCTACGCCTATGGCCAGATTCTGCATCTCACCCAAACCCTTATGTACCAACTCAAGCCTCTCGCTGACAAGCTTGAAAGATTCTCCGAGCCTCCGCTCAAGAGTGGCATGAAGTTTTTCATCAACGGTTTCTCTCATCTTTTCAAGTTTTTTGGTGTTATCTTCCTGAAGCAATTTTAGCCTGCCTTCAACAGTCTCCCTCATTTTTTCAAGTTTTTGCTCGTTTGTTTGGGTTAGATGAGTAAGCTGGTTGGAAAAGGTATTAAGGCGGCCTTCCTGAAGTTCAGAAATATTTGTCATCTGCTTAAGTAGAGAATCATTGAATGATTTTAAGGAGTTGCTTACTTCTTCGCGTAACTGCTTTGC
>CAZBSJ010000255.1:0-2783 GCA_964494165.1 uncultured Nitrospiraceae bacterium | reverse complement strand
GCGTAAGGTAACACGGCCCATTTGGCATGTGCCTGCCTCAATTGCCAGAGAACATCGAGAAAAAGGTGATCCCTTGCCTGCTGCGGTTCAGCCTGGGCCTCTCAATCCTCTGGGAGAATATGCTCTCTATTTAAGCAAACCGAGTTATCTAATCCATGGCACTAATAAGCCGTCCAGCATAGGCCTGAGGGCAACCAACGGCTGCATAAGGCTCTATCCTGAAGACATAAAAAGGCTTTATAAGGGCACTCCGAATAAAACATCGGTAAGCATCGTTAACCAGCCATATCTTATTGGTCAACGCAATGGAGTTGTATACATGGAAGTCCACTTGTCCCCCGAAGAATTGGAAACAGATGAATTTGACAGGATGTATGAAAAGTTGAGAAATATTGAAAGAGAATCAGGCCGCACGCTTGATTGGGACAAGATTAAAAAGGTGTTGGCAGAGGCCATGGGGATTCCTGTCCCCATATTAGAAATCATGCAGGTAAGTAGAAAAGGAGTCGAGGAAATCATAGAGGTCAAGCATCCGGGCAAATTGTATGGAAGGCCTGAGATACCAGAACTGAAAGCACAGGCTTGGTATGTTTTGGCTTCTGATACGCGTGACGAGACTGATGCTGTAAGGCTTGCTGCCATTATCAACCATCAGGGTCCTCAAATCCCTGCGAGGGCATTGCCAAAGAACAACAGTTATCAAGTTATCGCAGGCCCTTTTAATGACATTAAAGAGGCAAAGGATGCAATCAAACGCTTAAAAATTGATCTGGAAATAGAAGGGATATTGATTGAAAAAACGGCTACGAAGCCTTTTGCCGTTGAAGCAATGAAGGATGAATCCCGTGTTGCAGACACGAAAAAGGCTCAGAAGGCAGAAAATGCATTGCCCGTTGCTGAAAGACCATCTAACAGAGATGTGAAAGAGCCGGCTAAAGAAAAAACAGAAATTGCAAAGACAGATGGCTCAGGAAATTTGAAAGTCTATGCTCTCCAGGCAGGGGCATTTGCCGAGGAAAAGAACGCACTTTCACTTGCAGAGAAACTTAAACAGAAGGGATATGAGGTATCGATCCTCAAAGACGGAAAAACGCCTCTCTACCGTGTCCTGATAGGCAGGTTCGACACGAGTAAGAAGGCTTCGGAGGAATCCATGCTGATCCTCCAAAAAGACAGCATCAAATCCGTTATCTATCGATATTAAAGTGGCGCGGATTGAAGGATGATTTAAAGATTAACAAGAGTACCAGGATTCCTGGGTTAAGCGCAGGGAGAAATGCCTTGCAATAATTTTTTATAAAAAGGAGGTGAGGAGACGATGAAGAAGAGTCTTTTGTTAACAGCAATGATGCTTATTCTTGTTTTGGGTTTGATTGGTTGTGCGACAAGAGGCGACCTCGAGAAAGTACAGTCGCAGGAAATGATGACGCGTGCGAAGGCTGAACAGGCGGCACAGGATGCACAGGCTGCCAGGGCAGCAGCTGACGCTGCCACAGCAAAGGCAGAGGCTGCATCAGCCCGGGCTGAGGATGCCATAAAGATGGCAGAGGAAAGAGCAAGGCTATCTGAGGAAAAAGCAAGGCTTGCAGAGGAAAGAGCGAAGATGGCAGAGGAGAAGGCTAAGAAAGCCGACGAAGTTTTCCAGAAATCAATGAGGAAGTAAGTTATTTTTGCGGGGAACTGTTAAATTTATCTGAGGTTCCGGATAAGGCTGCGGCGCAGCCTTATCCGCCCACCTTTAAGGTAGAAAAATGGATATACTATCGGCAAAAATATAAATAATGAATATTAAGTCGTATATGGGGAAAAAACAAAAAAATATCAAAAAAAATCTTTACTTCTTCTTTGTCTGCATCATAATAGTGCCAATTCTCATATACGGATGCAGCAGTCAGGGCTCTCGGGTCAGGACAATGTTCAGGGAAGCGAATGATCTTTTCAGCCAGGGAAGTTACAAGGACTCTCTGGGCAAATATCAGCAGATTATCGAAAAATATCCGGCGGCAGGAGACAGGGTCCTTTTCGAGATGGGTATTATTTATGCGTATGCCGCGAATGAGCAAAAAGATTATCAGAAATCTCTGAAATATTTTCAGAAGCTCATAAAGGATTATCCTGAGAGCAAATACAGGAAAGACAGCGAGATTATGATATTTCACATCAATAATGTAACAATGAAGGACACGACTATTTCTCAGAAGCAGACACAGATTGAGACTCTCCGCCAAGAGATTAAAAGCAGGGGAAATGAGATGATTGCTTTGCAGGAAAAGATTGAATCGCTTGAACAGAATGTTAAAAACAAAGACAATGAGATTGCCGCATTGCAAAAAGAGGTTTTCGCACTCCAGACAGGGCCGGCAGACAGGGTCCTGATAGAGAAAAAAGAACGGAGATTGACATTGATGTCAAAGGGCAAGGTGCTGAAGACCTATAAGATAGCCCTGGGCGGAAACCCTGAGGGGCCAAAAGAAAGGCAGGGCGACAACAAAACTCCGGAGGGGACCTACTTTATCGCATCAAGAAACAAGAACAGCCAATATCACCTTTCCCTTCGTATTTCCTATCCAAACGAGGATGATAAGAAAAGGGCAAAAGAACTTGGTGTTTCTCCGGGCGGAGACATCATGATCCACGGCATTAAGAACGGTTTTTCGCAGCCCGGGATGTCCCACACAGAGGTTGACTGGACAAAGGGGTGCATTGCCGTTACGGACGAAGAAATAGAGGAGATTGAAAAGTTAGTGCCGAATGGCACTGTTGTTGAAATAAGGCCATAGAAG
>CAZBSJ010000254.1:0-2786 GCA_964494165.1 uncultured Nitrospiraceae bacterium | reverse complement strand
AAAATTATAATTGTTCTCCATTCACACTTACTTTAAATATTTCATCTGCAAATTCGCTTTTATAAGCCAGTCGGCTTCAGCCCTTTTGGGCAAAATCTTTTTGATCTCAGAAAACACATATTCAGCATCTTTTGATTTCGCGCTCAGTTTTCTGGCGCTTTTGTCAAATATAGCAAGATATGTTTTCATGTCGGTGACATCTTTTTTGTTTGATATAGGGCCATGTCCCGGGATAATTGTATTAACATCCATTTTCAAAATATAATCCAGCACCCTATACCAGCTTTTTAAGTCTCCCTCTGCTATAAACGGGTGATAATTAGTGAATAATATATCGCCTGCAAACAGGACTTTTTTGTCAGGCAGATATACAACGATGCTTCCATTAGTATGCGAATTTCCTGTGTATATCAATTCTGCCTTTTGGTTTCCAATGTCAATTACCATTTTATTACTAAAAGTCAAGCCAGGATATGCCAGCACAGTTCCTTCCATATCACTTTCTGTCAGGCCGAACTCTTTTGCATCTTTCAACGCCGCCTCGCCGTTCTTGCGTAAATTCTGATCATCATTGACATGCGAGATGATTGTCGCTCCGAGTTTTTCAAATTCTGAATTACCAAATGCATGGTCGAGATGATAGTGAGTATTGACAACATACTTTATCGGCTTGTCAGAAATCTTCCTTATGTCATTAATAAACCTTTTAGCCTCTTTTGCAGACACAAGCGTATCGATAACAACAATCCCATCCTTGCCGATGACGATGCCCGCGTTTGCGCCAAAACTGTTTGCAGGCGACGACCCTTTAATATCCACATATGCATAAACATTGTCAGTAATCTTTGTCAGCCCCTCAGCAAATGCTTTACTGCCAAAGGTTATCACTAAACTCATAAATACCAATACTAAAATCCAAAAACCTGCTGGCTTCTTCACGATATTTTCCTCCTTATTTGAAATAAATTTCTGATTCCTAGCCATATAATTCAAAAAATTCCTTCAGCTCTCAGTCTAACAATTCGCAAATCATACTCTTTTCTGTCCAAACATTACCAGCAAAACTCCAATAATTATCACAACCATAGCTATGATCCCGATGCCGGTAAACTTTTCTCCTGCTATTACAACCCCGAGCAGGACTGCTATTACAGGATTCACATACGCGTAACTGGTTGCCAGCGCAGGGCGGACGTTTCTCAGCAGGTAAATATATGCTGTAAATCCTATCAGAGAACCAAATACAGCAAGATACAATAACGCGGCAAATGACCTCAGTGTAGGAACACTGATTACCCTTTCACCCGAGATAACGCTTACGATTAATACAACAATGCCTCCTGTAATCATTTCAGCCGCGCCTGCCATTATGCCCTGCGGAAGTCTCACATGCTGGCTCCATGCTGAACCAAATGCCCAGGACATTGCAGCAAGTATTAATGCAACAGCACCGAGCGGGCTTGCCTTAAGGTCACCTTCAAAGTTAAGTATTACGACACCTGCCAGTCCAACAAAAAGCCCGAACCACTCCATAGACGTTGGCCGATGTTTCCATATACCGGCAAATAGTACTATCCATAAAGGCGTTGTTGCAATCACAAGCGCAGCAAGTCCTGACGGAACCCATTGCTGAGCAAATGCAACACCTCCGCTTCCGCCCAAAAGCAGAAAAGTTCCAATCACTGCAGACCACACCCATTCAGAAGGATGAGGCGCCGGCATTCCTCTCATTCTCAGATAAATGTAAAGGCCGATGCCTACCAGAAGAAATCTTGCCCCCATCATAAAAAAAGGGGGCAGATCTTCAAGCACTATTCTTATTGCAAGATAAGTAGAGCCCCAGCTGATGTAAACTGCAAGAAGCGCAAGCACTATCCTGGTCTTGCTGGTTTCTGCTCTGGTTGTCTCATATCCCATTATTTCTCTCCAAATGCAAAAAGTCTCCTGAACTCAAACTCAAGACCCTTCTTAGTTCTGTAATTCTCGAATCCCATTGCAAATGCATATTTAAACCGCTCCTGTTTATTTTTTGACAAGGGGGCAAGAAACGGCCTTAAGCCTGCTGAAACTCCCCAGTCAAGCACATCTTTTATGCTCTCAAATCTGAGCATGTAGTCTTTATAAAAGGCTTTCACTTTTACAAATCCTGCATCTTTAAGAAAACCTTCCATCTCCTCTTTTAATGGAAAACGCCATGGCGATTCCATCTTTTTATATTTTGCCTCAAGCCCAAGGGCGCCAATGGCACTGTAGATGTTCTCCATCATTGCCCAACAGAAGTCCTTTGCAGGCATCTGGATCGCAATCCTTCCCTTTGGCCTTAATGCCCTGTATGAGAGCGATATAACATCCTCCTGCTCTTTTATCCACTGCAAGGCAGAATTAGAATACACAATGTCAAATTCACTAGTAAAATCCATTTTCTGGGCAGGGATGTGCATAAATGAGATATTCTTTATCGAAAGACTATTTTCCCTTGTCTTATCAAGCATCTCTGAAGATGGGTCTATGCCTACGACCTTGCCCCTGTGCGCCAGACGTGCAAGCTCGCACGTTAGTTTCCCTGTACCACAGCCTATGTCCAGAATGGAATCTTCTGCATTAACAGAAGACATTTCAATAAGCTCCATTCCTGCATCAGCCTGCGGAAATTGTGCAGAGTCATAGATATCAGCATCCCATCTCATAACACACCTCCAAAATAAAAAGGCCACGGAAATTGTTCCGTGGCCTATAGATACCCACGCCTTTACAGGCGTGGTGCTCTCATAGTGCAAGCTCCGCTT
>CAZBSJ010000253.1:0-2794 GCA_964494165.1 uncultured Nitrospiraceae bacterium | reverse complement strand
AAACCCCTTGACACATCACCATCAAAATTTTATCCTTACACTGTATGAAGAAACCCTGGGCAGGAAGATTTACCGAAAAAACATCAAAAATCGTTGAATCATTTACAGAGTCAATCTCATTCGACCACAGGCTCTGGAGATACGATATTGAGGGAAGCATTGCACATGCAAAGATGCTCGGCAAACAGGGAATAATCCCTCTTAAGGATTCAAAGGCAATAGTAAATGGCCTTGAAGAGATCTCGGAAGAGATTGAAGCCGGCAGGTTTAATTTCGCGCCTGAACTGGAAGACATACACATGAACATTGAGGCAGCTCTTGTTAAAAAGACGGGAGATTCAGGGAAAAAACTGCATACCGCGCGCTCGAGAAATGACCAGGTAGCGCTTGATCTGAGGCTTTATCTCAGAGATGAAACAAAAGAGCTGATATCCCTTATCAAAAACCTGCAAAAGATATTGCTGAAATTGGCAGAGGAAAACATTGGAATAATTATGCCTGGTTATACTCATATGCAGAGGGCACAGCCTGTGCTTCTTTCACATCACCTGCTTGCATACGTAGAAATGCTTCAAAGGGATAAGAACCGTCTTGAGGATTCCTTGAAAAGGACAAACACCCTTCCTCTCGGTTCATGCGCAGTAAGCGGAACAACCCTTCCTATTGACAGGGCATATGTTGCCAAGCTTCTTGGATTCAATGCAGTATCTGAAAACAGCATAGATGCGGTATCCGACAGGGACTTTGCATTGGAATTCCTGGCTGATTCAGGCATTCTCATGATGCACCTCTCAAGGTTTGCAGAAGAGTTCGTGATCTGGTCAACAGAAGAGTTCTCTTTCATCAGTCTGCCTGACGCATTCACGACAGGCTCTAGCATAATGCCGCAGAAAAAAAATCCTGACGTTGCAGAGCTTATCAGGGGAAAGACCGGAAGGGCCTACGGCAATCTCTTTTCACTCTTAACAATAATGAAGGGACTGCCCCTCTCATATAACAGAGACATGCAGGAAGACAAGATATTCGTATTCGATACTGTGGACACCCTTAAATCCTGCTTAAGCGTTCTCATACAGATGATGCCTGAAATAAAATTCATGAAAGAGAAGATGAATGATGCGTCAGAAAACACTTACATAACAGCAACAGACATCGCTGAATATCTTGTGAAAAAAGGGGTTCCTTTCAGAGAGGCACACGGAATAACAGGCAAGATTGTCCTGCATTCCATCAGAAGCAAAAAATTACTGAAGGAGCTTTCCATAGAAGAGTTCAACAAATTCTCTCCGTCAATCTCAAAGGACATCTATCCCCATTTAAGGCCAGAGGACTCTGTAAAAGCAAGGATATCAAGGGGAGGCACTGCGCCTTCTGAGGTAAAAAAGCAGATAAAGCGGTTAAAGCAGTTATTGCAATGAAGCGAATAACCGCTCTTTGCCTTGTTCTGTCCCTGCTTTTTGTTTTTGCCTGCGGTAAAAAAACAGCGCCAACGCTTAAATTATTCGAAAAACCCGAAACTCCTGCAAGCTTAAACGCAATACATAGAGAAGACAAAATAATTTTATCCTGGTCTTATGGGAAAAAAGATAATCTGAAGGGATTTCAGATATTTAGGGCTGAGGATAATGGTTTTCATAAGCTGGCTTTTATTGATGCCGGCAAGGCTTCATATATTGATTCAGATTTTAAAACAGATGCCCGGTACAGATATAAATTAATTGCACAGAGCAAAAAAAACATTCTGAGTGAGGAGTCAAACACTATCGAGGTTCAGCCAAAGCCCCTGCCCTCGCCGCCCAAGAATATCATATACAAGGCTGGGAACAATGATTTGATCTTATCATGGGAAAGCTCCGGGGACGGTATTCTATATAATGTATATAAGTCCTACAAGCAGGGCGAATACGGCATTGCTCCATTGAACAAATCTCCGATAGAAACCCCATCATATTCTGATAATATCGAGACAACAAGAACCGTCTACTACACCTTAAGAGCTTTGCTGAATACCACATACAGGAATGAAGGCCATGCATCAGAAGAGCTTATTGTAAATCCCGCTGATTTTATCCCGTCAAAGCCTGAAGGCCTTAAGGCAGTCGTTTCTGATGATAAGGTTGTTATTTACTGGAAAGAAAATCCTGAACTCTGGGTTCAGAAATATAAGGTGTATAAAAAAACCAAGAGTGGAGTAGATTTTGCTTATGTTGAAGAATCAAACACGCCTGCCTTTACTGACAGGGAAAAGACAGGGGAGAAGGTTTCTTACAGGGTAACGGCAGTCGGCCCCTTTAAGGAAAGCGAGCCGTCAAATACAGTGTCAGCTGATTTCTAATATTGTGTCCTTTTATTTACGATATAATAATAACAACGCAAGATTATAATAAGTTAGGCAGGGATGGCGAAAAAACCCTGTTTCGCTGTTATTTATTTTGGATAAATATTAAAGAGAGGTAGCTATGCCAAGGATAACGATTCAGGATTTTTTAAAGAAAAAGACAGAAAAGAAAAAGATTACTATGCTAACGGCATATGACTATCCGTTTGCACAGATAGTTGACGAGGCAGGCATTGACGTAATACTCGTAGGCGATTCCCTTGGAATGGTTGTGCAGGGACTGGAAAACACACTGCCTGTAACAATGGATGAGATGATTTACCATACAAAAATGGTAACAAGGGCAGTTAAAAATGCGATGGTAATCGGCGACATGCCATTTATGTCCTACCAGGCGAGCGTAGCTGATGCTGTGAGAAACGCAGGCAGGTTCCTGAAAGAAGGCGGCGCATCAGC
>CAZBSJ010000252.1:0-2802 GCA_964494165.1 uncultured Nitrospiraceae bacterium | reverse complement strand
GGCTAAATCTTTTGTTGTAGCGCCAGCAACTTCTTCCATCGTTAAGGGCCTTGTTATACCTTCAGCTTTTATCTCAGTCATCCTTGAACTTTCATCTGCCCCTTCTGTATCGCCTGTTTCATTTATTTTCAGGATTTCAGACTCAGGAATTCCTATAACCCCGGAATCAAGCTGGAGCCTTACCTCGCCTTTTATCTTTTCGTAAGAAAGCGCCCTTATCACAGAGCCATTTTTCAGATAAATCTTATATGCGGCCTCGGCTTTCAGCACTAATATAAGACATAAGGCACACGATGCAAAATAAATAATGGTCTTTAACTTAAAATTATTCATTGCTTCCTCCCAAGCCCCTCAAGGAGCCTCTGAGCAATCTTTCTGTTAAAACCCTTAATAGCCGTTATATCATCAATACTGGCTTTTCTTATACCTTCTATACTACCAAAATGCCTTAAAAGAGCAAGCCTTCTTTTTTTGCCTATCCCATGGATCTTTTCCAATGGCGACTGCATAAGTCTCTGGTCCCTTAATTTCCTGTGAAACCCTACTGCAAACCTGTGTGCCTCATCCCTGATTTTTTTCAGCAATATTGAAGAGGAAGCCCTGTCTTCAAGGCTTAAGGGCTCTTTTGTTTTTAAAGTAAATGCCCTGTCAGGATTCTTTGCAATGGAGATGATATCCGTGTCTTTTATACCAGTTTCTGTAAATGCCTTCTTTGCAGCCTCGAGCTGGCCTTTGCCGCCATCTATTATTATTAGATCCGGCAGTTCATCTCCCAGATTTTTTATAATCCTTTCAGCAATCTCCTTCATCATTGAGTAGTCATCCATCCCGGTAACGGTCTTAATTCTCATCTGCCTGTACATATCCTTTTTGAATTCTCCGTCAGCCCAGCAAACAAATGCGCCTACTGACTCGCTTCCGGTAGTTGTTGATACATCCAGAGCGCCTATGCTCCATGGAATTTTTCTGATGTTCAGCCTTTGTTTTAAATCGTTTAGAACATCCGGGATTCCTGTCTTCTCTTTATTTCTGAATATCTCTCTCGCGTTTTCATCTGCCATTTTTAGAAGTTCGAAACGTTTGTCTTTGGAGGGTACAAGAAACTTAACCTTTCCCCCTTTTTTAGTTTTTAGCCAGGCAATTAATGCAGAGGCCCCGTCCGGTCTTTTGCTTAGTATTATCTCTTCAGGCGGAATAATCTCCTTCGCATAAAACTGCTCAACAAAATTATGCAACAGCTCTTTATCTGATATGTTTCCTGTGTCTTTCAGAAAAAAATCCTTTTTGCCAATCATAATTCCATTTCTTATAAAAAAAATCTGAAAAGATGTCATCTCCCCTTGTCTGTGATATCCGATTACATCTATATCCCCAAGCTCTGGAGCAATAACTTTCTGGGATTCCCAGATATGCATTAAATTGTTTATCCGGTCTCTTATTATTGCAGCATCTTCAAATCTTAATTCTTCTGAAAACCTCTCCATGCGTTTCTCAAGCTCTCCAAGCAGCTCTTTCTTTTCGCCCTGTAAAAAAAGCCTCACATCTTCCACAACCCTTTGATAATCCTCCTTGCCGATCAGTCCCGCGCATGGAGCTGTGCACTTACCCATCTGATGCTGAATGCATGGCCTCATCGGTTTTTCGAGGCTGTATCTGCATGGCCGAAGCAGAAAGTTTCTTCTTATAAAGGCCAGCGCTTCCCACATGCTGCCTGCAGGAACATAAGGCCCGAAATAAAGCGAGCCGTCTTTCTTAATCCTCCTTACTACTTCGAGTCTTGGCCATTCTTCATTTACAGTTAGCTTGAGATAAGGATAATTCTTGTCGTCCCTTAATATTATGTTAAATTTTGGCTTATGCTGTTTTATCAGATTTGCCTCGAGCACTAATGCCTCGAGCTCATTACTGGTTACTACGTATGAGAAATCTTTTACGCTTCGCATCATGGATTGTTTTCGCGCATCAAGAACTGATGCCTTTTGAAAATAACTTCTAAGGCGATTTTTGAGGTTTTTTGCCTTGCCAACATAAAGGACACTCCCCTTTGCGCCTTCAAACAGATAAACGCCGGGCTTTGGCGGGACAAGAGACAGTTTTTCTACCATCTTAAATTATAAATCAAATATTACTTATCAATAAATCTTCCTCTCTAGATAACTTTAATACTTATTGAATTAGTGCCCTCCAGCCTTAAGTATGCCTGAAGCAGCCAATGCAAGGACCAAAACCTCCAACACAGCAAATATCGCAAAAGCCTTGTCTTTTTTCTTCAAAAAAATCGGGATAATTCTTATGTAACAGATTATTGTTACACCTGCTAGAAAAGCAATACCAATAAAGTTCAGGAAGTCGCCTTTACCCAGCATTCCAAGCCAGCTCCAGCCGGCATGAATGCCTGTAACCTGAAGATAGTCATGCACTGACATTCCCCAGTATTTTGGAAGTTCTTTCACAGGGATGTAGGGAGAAAAAAGCCCTGTCAAATAAATAATAAATGTGATAATAAGCATTAACAGTCCCACCTTCATCCCGGCGTCAAGAATCTTTGCATATGCAATCTGTTCTTCTGTTGCCTTTAATTTACTGTCCATTATTTTCCTCCAGAGTATTTCACATTATTAAAATTTAGTTCCAGATCCCCAGACCCTTCAACAGCGCCCTGGTTCCTGCAAAAAGAAGCATCACTATGACTATGCACCTTATTGCCGCAGGTTGATACTGACTGTAACATCAATTATGCAAATTCAAAACAGGGTATAATTCTCAAAGGTTTAAACAACTCCCTAAAAGGGAGAAAGGAGA
>CAZBSJ010000251.1:0-2804 GCA_964494165.1 uncultured Nitrospiraceae bacterium | reverse complement strand
ATGAGAAACTGCTCTCGATTAACTTTTCGGGGGGCTGAAGGTCTGCAAAGGATGGTCCGCAGTTATGCGGGCCATAGGGTTTTGTCCATGTCCTCATTGTCCTTTGCCTGTGGTTTGTACCCATTATTGTTTGTTTGAACTGTTTTAATTCCTGTGAGTGGCAGTCTGCTTTACTGCAGGTCTTTTCAGTGAATTCAGGATTAAATCCAAGTGTCTTAGGATCTCTGTCATGCCAGAGCACATTCCTCAGCTCAGGGATATTTTCAGGAAGCAGCATGTTTGCACTGGTCTTTTTTTTAGGGATTAGGGGAAAGGGAAAAGATTTTTTTCTTTCTAGTATAAGGCCATTGTTATTTATTAAAAGTCCTTTCAGCATGGATTTGTGGGCAGTGTCAGCGTCTTTGGCCCTGCCATTGCCTAAGTGGCACTCGTGGCATTTAACATTCGGATGATTGCTTTCTTTTTCGACCATCTCCTGCGTGACGTAAAACTGAGGATAGCCAAGTTCCAGAAGTTTTTCTTTATTGCCGTGGCATGATATACATTCAACGCTCGAGTCAGACCATGACCTGTAGCCTAAAAATGTGACAACTAAGATAAACTGGGCGAGAAGAATTATCACAATTTTGGTGTTGAGGTAGTCGCTCAGGAAACCGACCTTTAAAAAAGACATGAGTCTTTTTAATCAGGCCTGGTTAAACTGCCGGTTATTGTGTAATCGCTTGGAAGGTTCAGATCGACAACCTGTCCTTTTTCACCGAGCAGGCCGAGATCTTTTTTGTTGTATAAGATTTTGACGCCTCCCGCATTGCCGATTTTTAACATGAAACCGCGGTTGGCTTCAAACTTGATCGATTCACCGGGCTGGAGGATCATGTCTTTTGTGCTGGAATTGTCGATATTTATTATTAGCCATGTCGTTTCTCTGGCAAATATTTCAATGATATGTTTTTGAATGGGGACTGGTTTTTCCTCTTTCTTAGGTTGTGGTTCTTCAGGCATCTGTTGTTCAGGCTCTGGCTCCGGGATTGGTGGTTGCTGAGGTAACTGCATTTCAGGAGCAGGGATTTCAGGTTTTACGACAGGAGTCTCTGAGGGAGGAGATGACATCAGAACATAAGCAAGGATTATTACGGCAAAGATAACTGCAGCCACAAAATATCCGGTTTTTGGTTTTTTATCTTTTTTTGTCTCTTTTATTTCAGTTTCCTCTGGTTTGGGCGGAGACATCTTCTGAACATATGCGTTTAGAACAGGGTCGGCCGGCACCTTCAGAAATTTGGAATACTCTCTGATGTAGCCTTTTGCGTATACCTCAACAGGCAGTTTTTCAAATTCCTCATCTTCTATTGCCTTCAGAAACTCAGGCCTGATCTTAAGGATGCTTGATATCTCTTTAACATTGTAACCCAGCTCTTCACGTTTTTTTCTCAGGTTGTTCACCGGCATTAGTGCCTCATTTCATTGAATTTAAAAGCATTAACATAATGTTAATCCCTAACTCTAGATAAAAAATGAAGAGTTGTCAAGGTCAGCGCTCACATTTTGTTTCATTTTCATAATTGTAAACCTGCTGTGGTATTATAGTTGACAATGAAAAGGGCTGTTATAACAGGCATAGGTGCTGTGAGTCCGTTGGGGAATTCATTCAAGGATTCATGGCCTTATCTCCAGAAAGGGATTTCCGGCATTGGTCCTTTAACTGGATTTGATGCCTCACGAATGAGGTGGAGAGTCTTCGGGGAATTAAAAAAATTTAATCCGGGATTGTACCTTTCTGATAAGGAGATTACGCATCTGGACCCTTTTGTTCATTATGCTGTTGCATCATCTGTAATGGCAGTTATAGATGCAGGGTTGATAAAGGACCAAACAGCCCTGAAGAGCAAAAGAGCAGAACTTAATTCCGCCGGAGTTATAATCGGTTCGAGCAGGGGCGGGATCAGTACGATTGAAAAAGCAATGGCAAAATATTTCGCACATGCCAAACAACAAACACCGAAATCCCGCCTTTCTCCATATCTTATGCCGTCAACAAGCGTAAATGCAGCCGCTTCATATGTTGCTCAGGTGCTTGGTGCAAACGGACACTGCATAGGCATATCAAATGCCTGCACATCAGGCGCAAATGCGATTGGCGAGGCATACAGGCTGATAAGGTCAGGCTATTCAGGCCCGATTCTTGCCGGCGGGACTGATGCGCCGATATGCAGACTATGCATTGAAGGATACGGCGCGTCAGGCGCTTTATCTAAGGGGAATGATGCTTCGGCAAGCAGGCCATTTGACAGAACACGCGATGGCTTTGTGCTTTCAGAAGGCGCATGTGTCCTTGTAGTAGAAGAATATGAATCCGCCGTAAAGCGCGGTGCAAGGATCTATTCTGAGATAATCGGATACGGAACAAGTACGGATGCATTCCATCAAACCCGGCCTGATCCTCAGGGGGAGGCAAGGGCAATAAATATGGCCTTGGAAGAAGCAGGTTTAAATCATGAGAGCATTGATTACATCAACGCGCACGGCACTTCAACACTATTGGGTGATAAGGTAGAGACAGGAGCGATTAAGCTTGCCTTTGGCAAAAGGGCTTATGATATCCCTATAAGCTCTGTAAAATCCATGACAGGCCATATGCTTGCAGCATCAGGCGCATTCGAGGCAGGTGTTACGATTAAGAGCATTCATGAAGGCATCATCACGCCGACCATAAATCTCAAAGACAAAGACCCTGAATGCGATTTAAATTATGTAACTGAAACCAGAAAGGCGGATATAAATTTCGCCATTTCTAATTCCTTCGG
>CAZBSJ010000250.1:0-2807 GCA_964494165.1 uncultured Nitrospiraceae bacterium | reverse complement strand
CTCTACTGGAATGATATCGGCTCATGGGATTCTTTATACGGAATCATGGAGAAGGACAAAAATGGCAATACCAAAATCGGCGATATTGTCACTATGGATACAAAAGAAACCCTAATAATAAGCAACAAGAGGCTTATATCAACCATAGGGCTTGATAATTATCTTGTTATCGAAACTGATGATGCGGTGCTGATCGCGAAAAGGGGAAAGGCCCAGAGCGTTAAGGAAATCGTAAGCGAATTAAAAAACAAAGGCCGGAAGGAAGTGGAAGAACATGTTACTACATTCAGGCCGTGGGGAAATTACACGGTTCTCGAAGAAGGACCGAGATACAAGATAAAACGGATAGTCGTTAAACCAAATGAGAAACTGAGCTTGCAGATGCATTACCACCGTTCTGAGCACTGGGTAGTGGTCAAAGGCACTGCAAAGGTCATCATAGCCGACAAAGAATTATATATCCATGAAAACGAGTCTGCCTATGTGCCGAAATCAACCCTGCACAGGCTGGAAAATCCGGGCAAGGTTCCTCTCGAGATAATCGAGGTCCAGAACGGCGAATATGTAGGGGAAGACGATATCTCAAGATTCGATGATCATTATGGACGATAACAATCAAATCCAATCCGGCAAAGGCTTTAAAATGCCAAGATCAGAAGACATTAAATCAAATACAGTCCTGAAATCAGCATTTTTTGGATGGCTTATCTTACTGACGGTATTATCTCTGGTGCCGTCGTCGGGCATATCTGTGGAAGTCTCGGATAAGCTCCTTCATTATATCGCCTACTTTATTACAACCGCATGGATATGTCTGGCCTTCAGGCAGAAAAAGCTTTTTTCCATCTTTCTTTGCAGTGTGTTTATTTTCTTATACAGCATAGCAATAGAGATTGTCCAGCATTTCATGCCTGCAAGGGAGTTCAGCTTTAAGGACATAATTGCAAATCTTTCTGGTATATTATCATTTGTCTTTATTTATACTGTTTACTTAAGTTCAAAATAAGAATTAAGTCTCATAAGAAAGGGTTCTAATGGATATATCAGGCAAAATTAAAAGCCGTACTGCAAAGATAGGGGTTATCGGTCTTGGTTATGTCGGTCTTCCTTTGGTTATTGAGTTTGCAAAGGCGGGATTTCCTGTTACAGGATTTGATACTGATGAAAAAAAGGTCAGCGCTCTTAATGCAGGGAAATCATACATAAAGCACATACCGTCTGAGAAAGTTAAGGCTTTAAATAAAAACAATAACTTTACCGCAACGACAGATTTCAAATCGCTGAGAAAGACTGACTGTATCATTATATGCGTTCCTACCCCTTTGAACAAGCACAGGGAGCCGGACATGTCTTACGTTTTAAAAACTACAGAAACCATAGGAAAAAATCTCAGGAAAGGCCAGCTGATTTCTCTCGAATCAACGACCTATCCAGGGACAACAGACGAGGACATGCGCAAGATCCTTGAATCTAACGGATTAAGAGCAGGGAAAGACTTTTATCTGGCATTTTCTCCGGAACGTGAAGATCCTAATAATAAAAACTATTCAACCGGCACGATACCAAAAGTGGTGGGAGGCTATACAAAGAAATGCCTTGAGCTTGCCGATGCTTTATACAGTTCTGTGGTTAAGAAAACCGTCAGGGTATCTTCAACAAAGGCTGCTGAGGCAACAAAGCTTTTGGAAAACATTTACAGGGCAGTTAATATTGCACTGGTAAACGAGCTGAAGATCCTGTTTGACAGGATGGGCATTGATATCTGGGAGGTAATAGACGCGGCAAAGACAAAACCATTCGGGTTTCAGGCATTTTACCCAGGTCCGGGGCTTGGCGGGCATTGTATTCCTATAGATCCCTTCTATCTCACATGGAAGGCAAGGGAATATGACTTTCACACAAAATTTATCGAACTTGCCGGAGAGATCAATACTTCGATGCCGTATTATGTCGTACAAAAAATAATTGGAGCACTTAACAAGGCCGGCAAGAGCATTAATTCAGCGAAAATACTTATCCTTGGCCTTGCCTATAAAAAAGACATTGACGACGTCAGGGAGTCCCCCTCCTTAAAATTGATTGAATTATTGAAGGAAAAAGGAGCAAAAGTTAACTACAATGACCCATACGCTCCAGAGACGCATAAAATGCGCATGTATGACCTCAATATGAGATCCGTCCCGCTCACAAAAGAATCCTTAAGAAGGCATGACTGCGTTGTGATAGCCACAGACCACACATGCTATGACTATAAATTCATCGCAGACAACGCAAGGATATTGGTCGATACCAGAAACGCAACTAAAAGCATAAAAAGCAAATCTAAAATCGTAAAGGCTTAACAAGACAATATGTTTGGCATCACATTGGCAGTCATATCTATTCTCCTCTTCTTTCTTCTTACGGCGCACATCATAAAAAGACACAGGAACATTTCTGCCGTCTCTTTCTCTTCTTTGATGATTCTCCTTGCAGCAGTCGAACTATTTGATCAGCTTGCGCTATATCCGTCCTTTGAGCATGGAAGATACAAACAAATAACCTTCTTCCTTGAATCTTTGCTGCCTTTCACTTTGATTTTTTTCAGCATTGCATACTTTACACAGAGATCACTTCGCTCTATCCCGGTTTTATGGTGGATTTTAATCGCATTGACGCTTTGCTTCCCTGCAAGTCTTTTCATATTTTCGATCAATGATTTTATGTATGCGCCTGATTTACAGACAGAGAAGATTCTTTTCCTCGGAGATGCCGGCTACTGGTTTTACATAGGGATAATGCTTGCCTGCATAGTAGCGTTAATGAAT
>CAZBSJ010000249.1:0-2811 GCA_964494165.1 uncultured Nitrospiraceae bacterium | reverse complement strand
ATTGAGTGGGTAATTCTCTTTAGAAAAGGGGGATGATTACCTATATTCCCCCTTACCAAAGGGGGATAAAGGGGGTTGTCCCCTTTATTAAGGGGGAATAAAAAAGGATTACCCATTTAAAGTGAGAAAGAACCCTATTTATGTTGTGTCGAATGCGGGTCTATCAACCGCCAAAATAACAAGGCTCAATGATCCAATAGGACTATGGAGAGAGGGTAAGCTCTATGCTCATCCAGTAAATTTTAAGCTTTAGTTTGTTGATGTAAGGAGAATAGGAGTAAGAATGACACTAAGACAATTTTTTATTAACCCGCTATGCTTGACAAACCATGCTATAAACATAATAATACTATTAAAGAGGCAATTTTATAATTCTGATTTGTTATTAATAAACAATAAGTTATCTACCCCCCGTCCGATGTGCCGAAAGGTCTCGGGCGGGGTTATTTTTTTCTGTGGGACATCTCATGCCTGTTGAACCTCAAGTTAAACGTGCTGTTGCATTTGTGGATGGCCAAAATCTTTTCTATGCGGCCAAACTGGCATTTGGGTATAGCTATCCTAATTATGATGTCTCGTGCCTGGCATTAACTGTCTGTCGCGAGCAACAGTGGCAGCTTGTGCAGACGCGCTTTTATACTGGAGTTCCAAGTAGTTACGATAAACCTTTTTGGCATCATTTTTGGTCTGCGAAACTAGCCTTGATGGGCGGCAGGCAGGGAATTCATGTTTTTTCCCGCCCTCTTAGATATAGAAATCAGACGATAACTTTATCCGACGGCTCAATTCAGACTGTCCTTGTAGGGCAGGAGAAAGGTATTGATGTGCGCATTGCGCTCGATATTGTTAGCCTTGCCCGTGAAATCCAATACGAAGTAGCCGTGATTTTTAGTCAGGATCAGGATTTAACCGAGGCTGCCGAAGAAGTTAGGCTGATAGCGTCTCAACAGGACAGATGGATAAAATTAGCGTCAGTTTTTCCTATAAGTCCGACAAGCTCCAATAATCGCGGCATTAATAATACTGATTGGATCAAGATCGATAGAAAAATGTACGATTCATGTCTTGATCCTCGCGACTACAGACCAAAGGAAAATCTATAACCTATAAAAAATAATTTTACTGCGGAGGAGAAAGCATGTCTGAAATCGTGATGCAGACGGATTTGAGCGAATTTGCCTTATTAAGACGCGGTAAGGTAAGAGACGTATATGAGATTGATGATTATCTTCTTATTATTGCCACTGACAGGGTCTCTGCCTTTGATGTGGTATTGCCGAGCGCTATTCCGGAAAAGGGAAAGGTCTTAACACAGATATCAATCTATTGGTTTAATCAGATGGAAGACATAATCGAAAATCATATAGTGGCGACTGACGTAAAAGACTATCCTGAAGCCCTCAAAAAATATAAAGATATCCTCGAAGGCAGAAGCATGCTTGTTAAAAAGACAAAGCCAATGCCTGTTGAGTGCGTTGTCAGAGGCTATCTTTCAGGCTCTGGATGGAAGGAATACAAAGAAACCGGCGCGATTTGCGGTATACGTCCACTGGCCGGTCTTGTGGAATCATCAAAGCTTGATGAACCCATATTTACGCCGAGCACAAAGGCCGAAGAGGGGCATGACATAAACATCACATTTCAGGAGATGATAAAGATTGTTGGCGCTGATACAGCGGAAAAGCTTAAAGAAATAAGCTTAAGCGTTTACAGGAAAGCAAGAGATATCGCAGAAAAAAAAGGAATCATCATTGCGGATACAAAAATGGAATTCGGCTTATATAAAGAGCCGGGAGACAAAGATAAATTAATTTTGATTGATGAACTCCTCACCCCAGATTCATCAAGGTTCTGGTCTATAAATGATTATATGCCGGGCAAAGGGCAGGACAGCTTTGACAAACAGATTGTCCGGGATTATCTCCTGACGCTTGACTGGGATCAAACTTATCCGGGGCCGACTCTTCCAGACGATATTGTGCAGAAGACAGCGGCAAGATATAGAGAAATTCTGGAGATATTGACCGCGGAATAGACAAAATATAGGAATCAGGCATTGATTGAAATCCTCGCACTTGCAGCTATTATAATCTGGCCTGTAGTGCCGCTCTTTTGGATTCCTGTTCATGGGTTTCCCGAGATATTCAAGAGACTCGGTCTTTTAACATACATCGTCACCCTGCTTGTCTGGGTAGTATTGGCATATCTCATTTACACGCAGAGGGATTTTCTTCTCCAATACAGGACAGGCTTTCCCCTTTTCATAAACATAGTCGGGATGATTTTCCTGGCCTTTGGCACTATGCTTCACGTCTGGACAGGTAAACTCCTTGGCTTGCTGGGTCTGATGGGCCTGCCCGAAATATCATCAAGGGTCAAAAGCAGTCTTGTTACAGAAGGCCCTTTTTCAATTGTAAGACATCCTACCTATCTCGCGCACACGATAATGTTCTTAGGGATTTTTTTCTTTACAGAGGTACTTGCCGTAGGCATTATCACTTTTCTTGATATTATTATCATTAATGCCGTGGTCATTCCATTAGAGGACAGCGAACTTGAGCTGCGATTCGGGGAAAAATACGAAGAGTATAAGAAACAAGTTCGCTGGCGCTTCTTTCCCATGATTTTATAATTTTACCCTTTCAATTCCCTGGTTAATATTTTTTTCCAACAATGCGAGGTTTGATTGAGTTTGAGTATTTAGTTTATATTTACAGATGGCTCTTCAAAACAGCTTTCAGAAGTTGATAGATATAATGTCAGCCCTTCGCTCGGAGACCGGATGTCCGTGGGACAGGGAGCAGACAAGGG
>CAZBSJ010000248.1:0-2846 GCA_964494165.1 uncultured Nitrospiraceae bacterium | reverse complement strand
AACGCATGCTCAAACACATCCATTATAAGGATAAGATTGCACCCTGCAGGATGAGAGACGTCATGCTCGTTAATCCAGAAATTAATCAGCCTTCCGCTCACATCATCCTGATAAAGAGCAACCCATCCTATACCCCTCATGGCTCCGACTGCCTTAAAGTCTTTTTCCCAGGCATCATAACTGCCAAAGCTGTCAGTCAGTTTTTTGGCCAGCTTTCCGCTTTTATCCGCCCCGCCCTTTCCGCCGAGGTTTTCGAAATAGTACTCATGAAGCCTCATGCCGTTGAATTCCCAGCCCAGCCTCCTTTTAAGCTCTGCGAATTCAGGCGTAGCAGTCTTTCCGTCTTTTAACATCTGGTCAAGGGCATCAAGCACCTTGTTCGTATTTGTGACATAACCCTGATAAAGGGTAAAGTGATTCTTCATAAGCGTATCGCTAAACCCCTCCATCCCGATAAGTTTTGAATACTCTTTAGCTGCATAAGGCATAACATTTCCCTCCTTTTTGGTCTCAGCGGAAACAGCCATATATAATCCGGACGCCATGGCTGCTCCACATATAAATGTGATTTTTAAAAAATCTCTCCTGCAAAATGGCATAATGCCTCAAAACTCTTCTTTTCTTAAATGATATTACAGAGAGAAACAGCTTCATATGACATAAATCATATTTCCTTCTATTAATCAAATGCTATCAAATTGAGAACAAAAGTCAAGATTACAAGGATTTTTTTATTTGCATTTCGATCATATTTGTGATAAAAAAAAGATACACGGTGTTACTTAATTAGCTTAAAATGACCTTAGAATAAAGGAGGGTTTATGAAAAAAATTGTCTCGTTACTTTTAATCCTATCGTTCATGGGCCTGATAGCAGGCTGTGCCTCAAGATATCACTCGCAGGGAGCTGGCGCAGGTGCTGCTATCGGCGGCATAAGCGGAGCATTGCTTGACCGTAAAAATCCATGGCGCGGCGGTGTGATAGGCGGAGTGCTCGGCGCTATCTTAGGAGCAACACTGGCAGATGTCTCTGTAAAGGCATCCCAGGAAGCAGCGGCAAGCGGCAGGCCTGTTGAATACAGGACAGAGGATGGCCGCGGTGTATACCGTGCTGAGCCTGTGAGCGACTATTACCGCCCGAATGAACGCACAAAATGCAGAAAAGTTCAGGAGAGGGTATGGGAAGAAGGAAGGTTAGTTAAAGACCAGATAAAAGAAATCTGCGAAGGCGAAAAGATAGAGAGAAGATACTAAAGACAAAGAAACAAATCTCAGGTCGAAACTGATTCCAAAGGATAGGCCTATATCAAATAGCGTCTATCCTTTTTATTTATGCAGAATAACAAAATGATAAAGGCTTTTATATTTGATTTTGGCGGAGTATTGGCTGAGGAAGGCTTCAGGGATGGGCTCAAGGAAATTGCGAAGGAAAACGGATTAGACCCTTTTGCTTTTTTTTCTTTTGCTGAAACCCTGATATATGACACCGGCTATGTCATTGGAAAGTCAGGCGAGACTGACTACTGGAATGCCCTCAGGAAAAGGACAGGGATTAAAGATGATGACAGTGTTCTTAGAGAAAAGATTTTGGGAAAATTTATCCTGAGGCCGGAAGTAATTAAATGTGTGGAAAAGATAAAGTCTGACGGCTATGTAACCGCAATCCTCAGCGACCAGACAAACTGGCTTGATGAGATAAATGAAAAGACGCCTTTTTACCAACACTTTGATTTCGTCTTTAACTCTTACAAGCTCAAAAAGGGGAAAAGGGACTCCTCGATATTCAAAGACGCATGCTCTGCGATAGGGATCAAACCCGGGGAGGCAGTCTTCATAGACGACAATATCGGAAACATTAAGAGGGCATATTCTCAGGGATTAAGGACAATACACTTTGTCAGGATAAATGATTTCAAAAACAGGATAACCTCGCTGCTGTCCCAAAAGGGCTGAATGCTGAAAAAATACAATAACGACACCTTAAAAATAAGTTTAAAATTTAAAGTGAAAAGCTGAAAGTTCATGAATTAAAATTTTTAAAACTTTTAACTTCTAACTTTTAATTCTCAACTTTTTCATGTCATGAAGCGTTCAGCCCTTTCATAAATACTTTGAAAAGTATAGGATACCCTAAATTATCCCTGAACAATATCTGCCTCAATATCAATAGTTATCTGAACCTCATTGGCGATCATCATACCGCCGTTCTCCATCGGCTGGTTCCATGTTATCCCGAAATCTTCCCTGTTGACCTTAGTGGCTGCAGTAAAGCCGAGCGTTATCTCGCCGCCAAAAGGGCTTTTAACAGGGCCAAAATATTCAACATCAAACGCAACTTCACGGGTAAACCCATGGATCGTAAGCTCACCTTTAACAGTTCCCTTATTAGCGCCTGAGACATCTATCTTCCTGCTCTTAAAAACAATCTTCGGATATTTTTCGGCATCAAAGAAATCCGGGCTAAGAAGATGCTCATCTCTTTTCTTAATACCTGTAGTCAGGCTTTTTACATCTATCTCTGCATCAACAGATGATTCGGAGGGGTTCTTGGGATCAAAATAAATTGTTCCTGTAATCTTATTGAACTGCCCTCTAACAAAAGCCACTGTTAAGTGCCTGATGGCAAAGGCCGCAACAGAATGGTCCGGATCTATTATGCATTTGGACATAAGCACCTCCTACGCATATATGCTTAAATTATATTCAATCCAGACTAAAACATACAGGGATAACTTGATGATATAGCAGGCATCTTTTTTACTGCTATGAAATCTTGCCGGCATAGCAGGGGACGTAAGCTCCCCTGTCAAGTAGACAGTTGGAAAGTAGAGTTTTCGGCATATTCTA
>CAZBSJ010000247.1:0-2849 GCA_964494165.1 uncultured Nitrospiraceae bacterium | reverse complement strand
TGGAGTTTTGGCTGAAAAATGCCCCGAAGCTCGTAAAACAGGCAAAATACATCCCACTTTCTGCAAAGGCATACAAGCTTGCAGAAGAGAGATTTGCAAAGGGCAAAACCGGCACTATATTTGAAGGCCAATCCAAGGCAGGCGTTAAGATAGAAGACCTTCTGATGTAGAGAAGAAAAGAAATAATTTTACAGAGGGTGTGAAATTTTCACGCCCTCTGTTTTTAATGCAACTGTAACATTTGTGTAATATTCTTGTAACAAAAGAAAAATATAATTAATCCTGCTATGAAGAAAAAAATCAGGCCAAAGGAGATCGCAATAGAGGCAAGTCTTTTTTTTAGCGCTGTCTCATCTGTTTTTATTACATTGAGCATCGTAGCTGTTTTGTTTTATGAGTCCTATGGATTCTTTAAAGAGGTTTCAGTTTTGGAATTTCTGACAGGCACACAATGGACGCCGCTCTTTGCAGAGCCAAAATTCGGAGTTCTTCCTCTTGCAGCAGGAACCCTGCTTACAACAACAATTGCTCTTTTGGTCTCATTGCCTCTTGGACTGATTACAGCAATATACATGTGCGAATATGCCCCCCATAAGCTTAGAGAAACAGTAAAGCCTGTATTAGAACTATTGGCAGCGGTCCCAACTGTAGTTTATGGCTATTTTGCCCTTTTGTTCTTGACGCCCATTTTGCAAAGGTTTATCCCTGACCTTTCCGGTTTTAATGCCTTAAGCCCGGGGATAATAATGGGTATCATGATAATCCCTTATGTAAGTTCAGTGAGCGAGGATTCTATGAGGGCTGTTCCTATGCATATAAGGGAAGGCTCTTATGCAATGGGAGCCACGAGGCTCCAGACAGCTATTAAGGTTGTCATACCTGCTGCATTTTCAGGGATTGCAGCAGCCTTTATAATGGGCATCTCAAGGGCAATAGGCGAGACAATGGTAGTATCAATTGCAGCAGGCATGATGCCGAATTTCACATTCAATCCGTTAGAGCCTGTTCAGACCTTTACATCATATATAGTGCAGGTGAGCCTTGGCGATGTCCCTCACGGCACGATTGAATATAAAACAATATTTGCAGCAGGCATTGCCCTGTTTTTTATGACTCTGTTTTTTAATATCTTTGGATTTTTCTTAAGGGCAAGGATTAGGGAGAAATACTAAGGTGGAGAAATCAGAAAGAAATCAGAAGTCAGATATAAAAAAACGAATAAGGATATCAAAACATTGGGACTATATCTTTGCAATAATCGGACTTCTTTCATCCCTTGTTGGCCTTGCATTGTTATTCGCACTCTTTCTTGATTTATTTATTGACGGCTCACCGAGGCTGAGCTATAAATTTTTTGCATCATTCCCATCGAGGTTTCCTGAAGAGGCTGGAATACTTTCTGCATGGGTAGGGACAGTTCTTATAATGGTTGTTACAGCGCTGACAGCCATACCGCTTGGTGTTGCAGCAGGTATATACCTTGAAGAATACGCAAGGAAAAATTGGATTACCAGCATTGTAGAAATCAATATCCACAATCTTGCCGGCGTTCCATCAATCATTTACGGATTACTCGCGCTGGGTGTGTTTGTTTATTTCTTCAAGTTTGGCGAAAGCATTCTCACAGGCGGACTTGCCCTTGCGCTTTTGATATTGCCGGTTGTTATAATGGCAACGAGGGAGGCTATCCGCGCCATACCTGGTTCTATAAGAGAGGCATCATATGCATTGGGTGCAACAAAGTGGCAGACAGTCAGTCACCATGTAATTCCTTATTCCACGGGAGGCATTCTTACAGGAATAATCATAGGGCTTTCAAGGGCAATCGGGGAGACAGCCCCATTAATAACAGTCGGTGCCCTGACATTCATTGCATTCCTTCCAGGTTCTCCTGTTACATCTGATTTTCCATTCATATCATTTAAATGGCTTTCTGACCCATTTACAGTTATGCCGATTCAGGTCTTTAACTGGGTATCGAGGCCCCAGAAGGGATTTCATATAAATGCTGCAGCAGCAGGCATAGTGCTTTTGGCGATGACCTTGCTTATGAATGGCATTGCCATTTATATTAGATACAAGTTCAGAAAAAAGATAAAATGGTAAATTAAGGAAGAAGAAAATGCCAATAAACACGCAGTTGAAAGCAGAATCGAGAAAGCTAAATTTTTATTACGGCAATGTGCATGCCCTGAAAAATGTCAATATGCCAATAGAAATGAATAAGGTTACAGCTCTTATAGGACCTTCAGGATGCGGAAAGACCACATTCCTCAGATGCTTCAACAGGATGCATGATCTTTATCCTCATAACAGATACGAAGGCGAAATAATTCTTTATCCAGAAGATCTAAATATCATATCTTCTGATATAGACCCTATAGAGGTGAGGATGCGCATAAGCATGGTTTTTCAGAAACCAAACCCGTTTCCAAAATCCATATACGAAAATGTTGCTTATGGCTTAAGGGTCAGAGGCATGAGCAAAAAGCAGATTGTTGACGAAAGAGTAGAAAAATCTCTTAAAGGCGCTGCCTTGTGGCACGAGGTCAAAGACAGGCTTTATGAACCGGCATTTAATCTCTCAGGCGGACAGCAGCAGAGATTGTGCATAGCAAGGGCGCTCGCAACAGACCCGGAGATATTGCTTTTTGACGAACCGACATCAGCCCTTGACCCTATTGCAACAGCCAAGATAGAGGAGCTTCTTGTAACAGAATTAAAGAAAAGGGTTGCTATATTGATCGTGACCCACAACATGCAGCAGGCTGCCCGCATATCTGACTGGACAGGATTCATGATGCTCGGGGAATTGATTGAATTTGACAGAACTGATAAGATTTTTACTG
>CAZBSJ010000246.1:0-2852 GCA_964494165.1 uncultured Nitrospiraceae bacterium | reverse complement strand
GCCTTTTTCAGGTCGTTGCCTCATCCTGCTCTCCGCGTCCTCAGCGCGCACCTGTGCATTTGCACCCTCCTGTTTCTATAATCGGGAAAAGCATGGAAAAGCTTTAATTTTTTGATATTATTTTACTCCGTCAGAAAGCAGCATTGACCGGATAAAGGTCCAATACCCCTATCTAATCATTTCCGTTTAAGGTCAAAGGTGCTCTAAAGGGTTTTCGCATCAGGAATCCGGGGCGTTATTCCAATGCAGACAGGATTATCCGAAAAAGCTCCTCTATGTTGAAAGGTTTTTTTAGTATTGAAGAGATCCCGAGATTTTTAATCTCGTCTATCTCTGAAGGCAGGGCATACCCGGTAAGAAACACTGTCTTCTGTGCAGGGTTCAACTCCCGGACCTGTTTCAGCACCTCCCTGCCCGACATCCCCGGCATAACCATATCAATCATCACAAGATCAAATGGTACTGGGCTGCTCCTGAAAATTTCAAGGGCCTTTATGCTGTCCTCCACTGCCGTAACATTGAATCCATATTCAGGCAGAATCTCCATGATAACGTCTCTTACTATCTCATCGTCGTCAACAACGAGAACAGACTTCCCTCTGCCTGCAACCTTCTCTAATTCTATATCCCTTTTGTCTTCAGCAACGGGCTCGAAGAAAGGCATAACCGGGAATGTAAGATAAAACTCCGTGCCTTTTCCTTCTTCGCTTTTTACATGAATACCTCCATTATGCCCCTGGACAATTGAATAGACAACTGCAAGCCCGAGACCGGTCCCTTTACCCGGTTCTTTTGTTGAAAAGAACGGGTCAAAGATATTTCTTTTTACCTCTGCGGGTATGCCATGGCCTGTATCCGACACCGAGATAAAGACATGATCCTTTCCCTCATTTTTTTCAGTCGCACTGCAATCCCCTGATAAATCATAAAACCATTTCCCTGACAGGCCAGTCCTGATTGTTATCTTTCCTCCTGAAGGCATTGCATCCCTTGCGTTGACAACAAGGTTTAAGATTACCTGGTAGATCTGGCCTTCATCTGCTTCAACGGGAAGGACATCATTCCCGTATTTTGCCTCTACAACTATATTGTTTTTCTTGACCATCCTTCTGATCGTGGGCATAGAGGCTGCCATGAATTTGTTTATATCGAGCGGCTTCTTTCTGACAGCAGCCTTTCTGCCGATAATGAGGATCTGTTCCGTAAGCAAGGAAGCCTGTTTTGATATCTGGAGGATTCTCCTGAGATGACCCTTGGCTATATTCGGCGAATTGTATTTAGAGAGGGCAACCTCGGCAAATCCCGCGATGCCTGTAAGCATATTGTTGAAATCATGGGCAATGCCTGCAGCAAGATTGCCTACAGCCTCCATCTTCTGCGCCTGAACAAGCTGCTCCATAAGATATTCCTTTTCTCTCTGCAGTCTCCAGAGTTCTGTCATATCGCGCATTATGGCAGAAGACTTCACGAACTTTCCTGATTCATCATAGATCGCCGATGACTTAACAAGCACCAGCACTCTTTCTCCATTCTTCTTCAGGATATGCCATTCGGCTATTGCTGAACCTCTGTCTTTAAGTGTCTGAAATTTTTCATCAAAGAGTTCGTGATATTCAGGGGCAATAATCTCCTTTACATGTTTCCCTATAAGCTCATCCCTTTGGTAGCCTAGGGCCCTCAGTTCGGTTTCATTGCACTCCATGATATAACCGTTGACATCAAGGGAATGCATGAAGTCGGGGGCATTATTGTAAAGCGTCCGGTATTTTTTTTCGGATTCTTCAAGCATCCTGTCAAGCCTTACCTGTTCTGTTATATCAGCAATAGTCTCAACAACCGCGTAGACACTGTTATCGGCATCTCTTAACGGGAATGCCTTTGTAAGCACGAAAAGTTTGCTTCCATCCTTGGCTGTATGTTCATGCACAGCGCTGTGGGGGAGGCCGTCTTCAAATGTCTTTCTTACAGCGCAGTCCTCGCCCATCTCATCACACGGGCGGCTAAAGCCGTGCGAGATCTCATAGCAGCGCCTGCCGATAAGCTCCCCGACTGTCCTCTTGGTCTGTCCGAGATATCCGCGGTTTGCTGAGATTATGCTGAAATCCCTGTCAATCACCACAACAGCATCACCTATTCCTTCCAAAACAGAGGCGAGAAACCTTTGGGATTCATGGAGCTGATCCTGGCACAGTATCTTTTCCCTTTTCAGCTCAAGCCTCTTCTCAAGTCTTTTAATGACAAGCGGGAGATATGCGCTAAGACACGGTCTGAGGATAAAATCAAAGGCGCCTTTTCTTACAGCCTCGATTGCCTTTTCAATAGAGGCTGTTTCAGTTATGACTATTATAAAGACTTCAGGTGCTGCAGACTTTAATTCTCTAAGGGTATCATCACTCTCCTTTTCAAAGAGTTTTGAATCCAGTATAAAGAGGTCAGGATGTTCAGCATTTAAGAGATCAACAGCATCTTGCAGAGACGTGCTCCCAAGTGCCTCATGGCCGCAGGATTCCGCAAGAGATATAAGACCTCTTCTGTTTCTCTCATCTGTTTCAAGGACAAGTATTTTCAATTCTCCCTCAGGCTTGTCAATAGTCAATTCAATTATAGCAAATAAATTTTTATTTCATAGCACTAAACAATTTTCTTCCTGCCAGAACCCATTACAAGCCTTAAAAAATCCAGCAATTTCAACATGTATTGGATGTCTTATCGAGCCCGGAGGGAGCAAAAAATACTAAAAGAAAGGTCCTGATCAAAAAAACTCACCTGTGGTATTACGATCTGAGGGATTCGATCTTGGTCTTGAGGCGGAGGAGCGCCTGATGGTGAAGCTGCGAGACCCTGCCTTCAGT
>CAZBSJ010000245.1:0-2878 GCA_964494165.1 uncultured Nitrospiraceae bacterium | reverse complement strand
TGTAGGTACAAACTTGATTCCCATTGAATTTAATTCATTGTAAAGGTATTTCTTCCCGGATTCATTCGTATCCCTTGACCTATTTACATGCTCCTTATCTTTAAGCGCAGCCAGTGCGGCCCTCTGTGCGATTGTATTAGTATTAAAGGGCTCACGAACCCTGTTCATCTCATTAACTATTTCTTTTTTGGCTATGCCGTAGCCTATTCTCAGGCCTGCAAGGCCATAAATCTTCGAAAATGTCCTTAGTATGAGGATATTCTTATCAGACCTGAGATATTTCATGCTGTCTGCATAATCAGGATCTGTTACGTATTCGAAATATGCCTCATCCACAACTACAAGGATATTATCATCGAGTCTTTTCATGAACCGCTCGAACTCATTTTTTTTATTTATCGTGCCTGTTGGATTATTGGGATTTGCAATAAACACCATCTTTGTCTTTGGGTTTATCGCATCAGCCATTGCTGAGAGGTCATGTGCATAATCTTTATTCAGTTGAATCTGATTTGCTTTTCCGCCTACTCCCTTTACAGCCATCGCATACACAACAAAAGAAGGGGTTGCCATCACAGCCTCATCCCCCTGTCTCATAAAGGTTCTTACTGATATGTCCAGAAGCTCATTCGAGCCATTGCCGAGTATCAATTCGTCTTCGCTTACAGAAAGCTCCTGCGACAATGCCTTTTTGAGATAATAACCGGCGCCGTCAGGATATCTGTTGATATCAGATACATCCCTTATTGTCTTTAAGGCAGCAGGAGACGGGCCTGTCGGATTTTCATTCGAGGCAAGTTTTATGGAGTTTGATATCCCAAGCTCTCTTTCAAGCTCCTCTATCGGTTTGCCAGGCACATAAGGCTGTATCTCGAGTATGTATTCAGGCGGGCGTATCACTGTACCTTCCCCTGCGGATATGAACCGAGGATCTTAAGGTAGATGCATCCTTTCTTTACCTGCTCTATGGCATTGCTGACTTTCTTGTCCTCAATATGGCCTTCCATATCAACAAAGAAGATATATTCCCATGCCTTTCTTTTTGAGGGGCGAGATTCAATCTTCGTAAGATTGATTTTCGCCTTCTTGAACGGCTGAAGTATGTCATAAAGAGACCCGGGTTTATCTTTAATAGAGAACATTATTGACGTCTTGTCATTCCCCTTCTTTGAAGGGTATTCTTTTGATATCACGAGAAACCTCGTTACATTGTGCCTGCTGTCTTCTATATTGCGCTCAACAAACTTAAGGTCATACATCTTGGCAGCCAGCTCGCTTGCGATAGCAGCCGCCTTTTCGTCCTTTGCAGCTATCTCAGCCGCACGCGCAGTGCTCGTTGTCTCAAGCACAGGGATGCCCGGCATATTCGCCTCAAGCCATCTCCTGCACTGGGCAATAGGCTGCTGGTGCGAGTATATTTTCTTTATCTTAGATCTGTCTCCGCTCTTTGAAAGCAGGTTCTGCGAGACCTCGAGTATTATCTCAGCGGCAACCTCAAGATCATAGTCTATGAACATATCAAGCGTATAACTGATTATGCCCTCAGTAGAGTTTTCTATCGGCACAACTCCGAACTCTGCCTCTCCGCGGTCAACAGTCTCAAAGACCTCTTTTATGCTGTCTTTCGGGATGAATTTAGCTGATGAGCCGAAATGCCTTAAGGCAGCAAGATGGGTAAAGGTCGCAAGCTGGCCGAAATGGGCAACCTTCAGCGGTTCTTCAAGCGCCAAGGATGCAGACAGTATCTCCCTGTAAACTGCCTTAAGCGCGTCATTTGGAAAAAGGCCTTTGTTTTTTGAGGTCAGGCGTTCAAGTATCTGCCGTTCTCTGTCAGGCTTGTAGAATTTTGATTTCTGTTTTCTTTTTATATTGCCGACTTCTATTACTACGCCTGCGCGCTTGTTCAGGAGTTCCAGTATCTGGTCATCGATGCTGTCTATGGCCTTTCGGAGTTTCTCTATCTCTGCCATTTTTTTGTCCATTGATTGAACTTTAATGCTACTAATTTTCCTCTTTTTTTTCAAGGGCTTTGATATGGATAGCAGGGGGAGAGATTTTCTTTTATGTCATTCTGAAAAAACTATAGTTGGAACAAACTAAAAATGTTTTTGTGACAGGGTGGACGCTGCGGAAAAATTTATTTTTTATATCTGTAAATTATTGAGCGCCTTTTCATGAACATTTTTGATTTTCATTTCCCTCGCAGCTGCATTTTTTACCCTCAGCCTTTTGAAAGGCCTCACGCCCCTCTTTGAATGAAAAGACTCCGAGCACAAGAGCGCCTGCTGAATCAAAACCTCCGATGCCTGTGAGTTCATAACCAAGGCTCGAAACAAGGAGTGTTATGGAGAGATAAAGGCATGCCTTTGAGCATTGCGCATCAGCCAATATTGCATCTGAATTAAGCTTCTTGCCTACATCAACCTTATAATGCACAAGCACCCACATCGCAATAATCGAGATTATTGATATGACAATGCCCCAGAATGAGCTGTCAGGCTTATGCCCGCGGATAAAACCGATTACTCCTGTAAGCGCCAGACCAACAGCAAGGATATAAAATGCAGTGCCGGTTATCTTCAGCGTTCTTTTCTCGAAGAAGTCCATTTCTTCAAAATCTCCCTCGCTTGCACGCTGGATCATATGCCATATGCCTACGCCTGAGATTACCTCTACATAAGAATCAACCCCGAATCCGAAAAGCGCCACAGAGCCGTCAACATAGCCAAAGGAGATGGAAATAAGCCCTTCAATCACATTGTAAAAAATCGTGATGATGGCCAGCATATTTGCCAGCTTGTACAGGTGTTCCCTCCGGTAAACATATCCCGGGATATATCTTTCTTTTTCTTCCATGGTTGTAATGATAGCAGATTTT
>CAZBSJ010000244.1:0-2882 GCA_964494165.1 uncultured Nitrospiraceae bacterium | reverse complement strand
TGTTCGTTGCAGCAAGGATTATTACACCTTCATTTCCCTCAAACCCATCCATCTCTACTAACAGCTGGTTTAGGGTCTGCTCTCTCTCATCATGTCCTCCGCCAAGACCCGCGCCTCTGTGACGCCCCACGGCATCTATCTCATCAATAAAGATTATGCAGGGCGCGCTCTTTTTTGCCTGATCAAAGAGGTCCCTTACTCTTGAAGCGCCAACGCCAACAAACATCTCCACAAAGTCAGAGCCTGATATCGAGAAAAACGGGACGCCTGCCTCGCCTGCGATTGCTTTAGCAAGCAAAGTCTTACCTGTGCCTGGAGAACCTACGAGCAAAACGCCTTTAGGAATCTTGCCTCCAAGCTTTGAGAACTTCTGGGGCGACTTAAGAAAATCTATTATTTCCTGAACCTCTTCTTTTGCCTCTTCTATGCCTGCAATATCAGCAAAGGTTATCTTCACTGATTTGTCAGATATAAGCCTTGCCCTGCTTTTTCCGAAAGACAAAGCCTTATTGCCGCCGCTCTGCATCTGGCGCATAAAAAATATCCATACAAGGACAAGAAAGATTATCGGGCCCCATGAGAAAAAGAAGCTCACATACCAGGGGCTTTCATCAGGCGGTTTTGCAGTTATCTTGACCTTTTTTGCCTTCAGCTCCTTAACAAGGTCAGGATATTCTGCAAGATATGTCTTGAACTTCTTTCCGTCTTTTAATCTTCCTGTGACCTGACTTTCTTTTATGACAACCTCATCTATTTCTCCGCTGTCAAGCTTTAACAAAAATTCAGAGAATACCATCTCCTCTTCTACTTTTTTCGGCGCACTAAGGAGATTGAACAGCAGGATTGTCATCACTGCCATTAACATCCAGACTACAAGATTTCTGTATTTATTCAATTTTGCCTCCTTAGATATTTTATCATAATTGAAAATTCACTGTAACAATCTATAGGAAATACATTAGATAACGATTTAAAAGGTAAACACATTGCCTTCAATCTTAACAAACTTTTTTTGTATCTCAATGAGCCGCTTTACCCCATCCGAACCGAGATCAACAAGCCTGTTCAGCATATTTTTGGAAAAAGGCATTCCCTCGGCAGTTCCCTGCACCTCAACTATGTTCCCGCTGCCTGTCATAACAACATTCATGTCTACCTCTGCAATGGAATCTTCTTCATACGTAAGGTCCAGCATGGGTTCTCCTTTCACAATACCGACACTTATTGCCGCAAGATAGTCTTTTAACGGCATCCTCTCAATAAGCCCGTTCTGCAGGGCATATCTGAAGGCATCGGCAAGGCATATAAAAGCACCGGTTATGCTTGCAGTCCTTGTCCCCCCGTCTGCCTGTATTACGTCACAATCTATCCAGAATGTCCTTTCCCCAATAATATCTAAATTTACGACAGACCTCAATGCCCGTCCTATAAGTCTCTGTATCTCATGAGTCCTTCCTCCAACCCTTCCTATGCTCGACTCACGAACAATCCTTGTGCGGGATGACTTTGGCAGCATCGAGTATTCTGCCGTAACCCATCCTTTTCTCTGATCCTTCAGAAACTGCGGGACTTTTTCCTCAACTGATGCCGTGCAGATAACCCTTGTGCCGCCCATCTCAAGAAGCACAGAACCTTCTGCCGTGCCTATGAAATTCCTTGTTATCTTTACCTCCCGCATCTGAGTGTTTCCCCTGTTGTCAGCCCTCATCTATCCCCCTAAGTTAATCTTTTGTATATTATCTATCTTCTGTTCAAGAAATTTTTCACCGATATTTATAAATCTTCCTGGCGCGTCCGTCACATAAAATTCCCTTAACGGCCTGTCTTTTGACTGTTTTTCCATATTGTTCTTCCTTAATATCTCTTTTGTCCCGCCTGCAGTTTCTATGGCAGAATCTATAAGTTTAACATTTTCACCCATCACCTTTGAAATCACGGTCTTAAGCAGGGGATAATGCGTGCAGCCCAGAACAAGAGTATCAATAGTTTCCTTTTTAAATCCGCCGAGATAATGTTCGACCGTAAGATAAGCAACATCATTTGACGTCCATCCCTCTTCAGCCAAAGGCACAAAAAGCGGACATGCCTTAGTAAAGATTACCATCTCATCAGTCACAACTTCAAAATACCTGTCATAGTGTTTCGTGCCGTGCTCTTTGAGAGCTTTAGTCTTATTTTTTCTGATAGAATTTATCGCATTTATATATGAATTGCTTTTTATGGTTCCCTCAGTTCCTATGATACCGATCCTGTTTGTCTTTGTAGTCCTGACCGCTGCCTTAGCTCCTGGCTCAATAACTCCGATAACAGGCATATCAAAATTTTTTCTTATTTCATCCAGGCTGACAGATGATGCTGTGTTACATGCTATCACAAGAAGTTTTATGCCTTTTGATACCAGAAAACGCGTATTCTCAAAAGAATACCTCATTACTGTTTCAGGAGACCTTGCGCCATAAGGCACGCGGGCTGTGTCTCCGAGATATATTGTATTTTCCGATGGTAAGGCCTTGAATATCTCCTTTAAAACAGTAAGCCCGCCTATCCCTGAATCGAAAACCCCGATGGGACTGTCATTCATCTCTTGAGCCTTTCTCTCCCTCCCACATCTGCTGTGAAACCATGTCTTTCAGAGGATTCAAAAGATAAAGATGCCCTCCGAGGCTTTCCAGTTCCTTTCCTTCGATAAGTATCTTCACATCCGTAATGTTTTGCAGATTAGCTATCAGGCTGTCGTAAAAACTCTTCAGCAATAAAAATTCTGCCAATGCATCACCTTTAAAATTCCTTCTGAACTCATCAGAGAGATCAACATACAAAATTCCGTCACCCGCAAAATACAGCCCCAGCAATTTCGTATCCTTTGGTATCTCTGACAAATT
>CAZBSJ010000243.1:0-2902 GCA_964494165.1 uncultured Nitrospiraceae bacterium | reverse complement strand
TAGGAAGCATAGTCACAGGACTTTTCCAGGCAATTGCAATGACAAGCGGCGGCGGAGCATGGGACAATGCCAAAAAATCTTTTGAAGACGGCGTTACTGACGATAAAGGCAAGTTGCATAAGAAGGGCAGCGATGGTCATAAGGCATCTGTAACAGGCGACACAGTAGGCGATCCTTATAAGGATACAGCAGGCCCTGCAATTAACCCGATGATTAAGGTTATTAACATCGTCGCACTTTTGATAGTGCCATTGCTCTAAAACATAATAAGAATGATTTTGATTACACAGGCCGTTCCTGATATTCAGGAACGGCCTGTGTGTTTTTTATTTTTTCTATGTTTACCATATGTTTAAACAGAAAAGGCAGAATTTTTTTGTTTCGTTTCATGCTGATATTCGCATTTCGAATATCAGCAAAATAAATATTTTCGAATGCAGGAATATTTTTTTATGGAAAAATTTATCAATGAATCATGCGATGTTCAAAAAAATAAAAAATTTTTCGAGAAAGGCAATAATAATACTTGACATATGATGATTTTTAGCGTATAAAATTTTAAGCACCACTTATTCCCAAAAAATAAAAAATATCCTAAAATATATTTATGATCACCAAAAACAAGAAGTGTGAGATATGGGCGGTTGCAAGCGGCAAGGGAGGAACCGGCAAAAGCTTTGTAACCAGCAGCATAGGCATACATCTTGCCAATAAGGGCAAAAAAGTCGTTCTTGTCGATGCAGATTTCGGCGGCGCAAACCTTCATACCTTTCTCGGGGTAGGGAAGCCCAAGAATTCCCTGTCAGAGTTTTTTGACAAGAGGATGAGCCTGAAAGATATCGTTGTCAACAGCGGGATATCTGAGCTCGGCCTGGTAACAGGCTCTCTCCGCTCATTCGACCCTGAGAATATAAGATGCTCTCAAAAGACAAAGTTCTTTAAACACATTAATGTGCTTGAGGCAGAATATGTGCTTATTGATCTCGGCGCCGGGACTCATACAAACACAATGGACACATTCCTGCAGGCTGACAAGATGATTGTCGTGATTGCGCCTGAACTCACCGCAGTAGAGAACATGTACCAGTTTATAAAGAATGTGTTCTTCAGAAAGCTTAAGCTTGTGCTTGACCAGCACGGCTTAAAGAATATATTTCAGGATACGTGGAAGAACAGGGATTCGCGCGGCATTGCAAACCTGAAAGACCTTATTGATTACCTGATGTGCGTTTCGCCTCAGGTGAGAGACATAATCCAGAAAGAGATGTCTAATTTCAGCATAAATATCGTTGTGAACCAGTCAAGAAACAACCTGGACGTGCAGATGGGCTCATCCATTAAGAGCGTCTGCATGAAATTTTTCGGATTCAACGCAAGATACGCAGGTTTTGTTGAGCATGACGAGACCATCAGCAAGTGCATAAACAAAAAACAGCCTTTTATGGTTACTTATCCTTTTTCTCATGTTGCAAAGGCCATAGGAAGGCTTTCGGATAATCTGCTTGATGGAAAGGAGGTCATAATCTCGAAGAATGGAACTCACTTCGGAAGAACGTAGCAGATGCTTTAGAGTTCTTGAGCTCAGGCCGAATGCCTCTATGCAGGACATCCGCAATTCCTATCAGCGGCTTAAGGAGCTGTACGCGAGCGAAAATATCGCGGTGTCAGCTGTTGTTGAAGACTTTCCGGCTGAATATAAGAAAGAGATACTTGGCCAGATAGATGAGGCTTATAACAATCTGGTAGGCTTCTATAAGGACAAAGAGAAAGAGACTGAGATTAAAGAGAAAAAGGAACGGGAAAGGAACATTCTGGCTTATGACGACGACCTCAGGGAGTATGTTGCCAATGTACAGTCTTTCAGCGGGGAAATATTAAAGAAAATCCGCGAAAAGCTGAAAGTGGAATTAGTCGAGATCGCCAACTTCACAAAGATACGCAGGCAGTATTTTGATGATATTGAGAATGAGAAATTCGTCTCTTTTACCTCAGAGGTATATCTGAGAGGCTATGTAATTGCCTATGCGCATTATCTTGTCCTTGACCCTGCAAGGGTTGCGAATGATTATGTTGCCAGGTACAGGGCCTGGAAGACTTCGAATGGCAACGGCTCATCTATCCAACATTAATAAATAAGCACTCCTTAACAGCAAAATAATCACAGCAAGAGCCTATTTTCAGGACAGAATCGTTATTTTTTTGTTTATATCCTCCATTTGGGGGGTAGACACCCCTTATTTTCTTTGATACCATTGTAACTCTAAACCTAAAAATTAAATTGAGACATAACTTTGTGCTCTTTTAGATGGAGGCATTTTTGAGCTTCCTATAAGTTATAAACTAATAGAAGAAGGCATAGCATAAGGAAAGGGACTTTAGTTATGCAACATAAAAATGAAAAATATAGTTTTTGTCGATAAATTTGCCATAAAAAGAATAAGCAATATTAGAGGAGCTGCGATGAATAAGGCATCAGTAAGGACAGCGGGTATCGTATTGTTTTTGGCCATTTTTTTATTCCCATCGTAAGCTCTCCCTATGGGTTGACAGTTAAGAAGTAGAGCTTTCTGGCAAAATATCAGCCAGGAGGTTTTAATGAAGAAGACACGTTTTACCGAGACTCAGATTGTAGGAATTTTAAAGGAGGCTGATGCCGGTATGCAGGTGAAGGACATCTGCCGTAAGCATGGGATCAGCGATGCAACGTACTACAAATGGAAAAGCAAATATGGCGGTATGGAGGCCAACGACCTAAGACGAATGAGGGAGCTTGAGGCGGAATTAGGTCAGTTCAAGCGTATGTATGCAGATCTGGCACTCGAAAACAGAGCCATGAAGGATCTGATAGAGAAGTATAATCAAAAAGTGTGTAAATAGATAGAAGGCGGTGTATCCTTAATAA
>CAZBSJ010000242.1:0-2909 GCA_964494165.1 uncultured Nitrospiraceae bacterium | reverse complement strand
ACAGTTGACGTGAAAACAGGCATGAAGCCTGATGAACTTAAATCATGCATCGGCGAATATCAAGGCCTTGTTATAAGAAGCGCCACAAAGGTAACGGCTGAGATAATAGATGCTGCAAAAAACCTTAAGGTTATTGGAAGGGCAGGCTCAGGCCTTGATAATGTTGATAAAGCCGCAGCTTCAAAAAAGGGAATCGTAGTAATGAATACCCCCGGAGGCAATACAGTCACAACAGCTGAGCATGCCATTGCGCTCCTGTTCTCGGTTGCAAGACTTATCCCGCAGGCAACAAGCTCAATGAAAGAGGAGAAATGGGAGAAAAAGAAGTTTATGGGCGTAGAGCTCTATAACAAAACACTCGGCATAGTAGGGCTTGGGAATATAGGAAGCCAGGTAGCAAAAAAGGCGCAGGGATTAGAGATGGTAGTGATTGCCTTTGACCCGTTTCTTAGCGAGGATAAGGCAAAGGCTTTGGGGATACAGAAAGTAGACATTCCTGAGCTTTTTAAGAGGTCTGATTTTATAACCATACACTCCCCTCTCACGCCTGAGACTAAAAATCTCGTAAATGCCGCAACCATCAAACAGATGAAAGACGGAGTGCGCATAATAAACTGCGCAAGAGGCGGGATAGTGAATGAAAAGGATTTATACGATGCATTAGTAAGAGGCAAGGTCGCAGGCGCTGCCCTTGACGTGTTCGAAAAAGAGCCGCCTGATGACTTCTCATTGATTAAATTGGAAAATGTTATAAGCACGCCTCATCTTGGTGCATCAACAGAGGAGGCTCAGGAAAATGTTGCCCTTGCAGTTGCAGCTCAGATAGCAGATTACCTAGTTAACGGGACAATAAGAAATGCGGTTAATTTCCCCTCTATCCCTGCTGATCAGGTAGCAAGGCTCCAGCCTTATCTTAACCTTGCCGAGAAGATCGGAAGTTTTGCCTCACAGGTATTTGAGGGAGGCATCACTGAAGTAACCATTGAGTACAGAGGCGATGCCGCAGATCTGAATACAGAGCCTGTTACAATTGCAGCGCTAAAGGGCCTGCTGAATCCTATACTTTTGGAGACAGTCAATTTCGTTAATGCGCCTTTTATCGCAAAAGAGCGAGGCATTGAGGTCAAGGAAACAAAAAGCTCGGATGCAGGCGATTATCAGAGTACAATCGCCTTAAGGATTAAGGCAAAAGATAAAGAAAGCTCTTTTGCAGGCACACTGCTCAGCAAAAAAGACCCGAGGATAATCAGGATCGACAACTTTGCTGTTGAGATAGTCCCAGAAGGCATAATGCTCCTTGTTTATAACATAGATAAGCCCGGGGTCATCGGAAATCTCGGTTCTTTCTTCGGAAAGAAGAATATAAATATTGCCCGTATGCATTTCGGCAGGGAAAGCGCCGGAGGTACGGCAATCTCTGTCATGAGCATAGACAGCCCGGTAACACAAGCCCAGATCGAAGAGATAAAGCAGATGCCCAATATCCTGTCTGTAAAGCTGCTTAATATTTGATTGAAGGGACGATAACAATATGTCAGTCATAGTAATAGTTGGCGCTCAGTGGGGCGATGAGGGCAAGGGCAAGATAGTGGATGTGCTTACCGAAAAAGCTGACTGCGTTGCAAGATATCAGGGCGGTCATAATGCCGGACACACCGTCGTAATTAATAATGAGAAGTTTGTTCTTCACATTGTTCCGTCAGGGGTTTTGCACAAAGGCAAGCTCTGCATCATTGGCAATGGAGTGGTCGTAGATCCTGCCTCATTGATCAAGGAAATAGACGGCTTAAAGGAAAGAGGCATCGAGGTCGGGCAAAATCTTCTATTAAGCAAAAATGCCCATCTTATAATGCCGTATCATACTGCCATCGAGAAAGAGCAGGAAAACAACAAGGGTTCAAAAAAAATCGGCACAACCGGCAAGGGCATTGGGCCTTCCTATGTTGATAAGACGGCAAGAACAGGCTTTAGGGTCGGAGAACTTCTTTACCCGGAAGCATTCACGGAAAAGCTGGCAGTAAACATTGCAGGCGTTAACCACATTCTTAAGACCTTATACAATGCAGATGGCTTTGATGTGGACGCTGTTTACAAAGAATACATGGGATATGCCTCAAGGCTTTCCGAGCACATTGCAGACACAGATATCATCGTAAATAGGATAATAGACGAAAAGAAAAATGTGCTTCTCGAAGGAGCACAGGGAACTTTGCTGGACATTGACCATGGGACATATCCATATGTCACCTCATCAAGCGCTTCAGCAGGAGGCGCATGCACAGGTCTTGGGATAAGTCCGGTAAAGATAAATAAAATCGTAGGCATTGTTAAGGCATATACAACACGTGTGGGCGAAGGCCCTTTCCCGACTGAAATAAAAGGACATATTGGAGAAGCAATCAGGGAAAAAGGTGGCGAATACGGCGCAACAACAGGGAGACCGAGAAGATGCGGGTGGCTTGACGTTGTGGCGTTGAGGCATTCCATCAGGATTAACGGCTTTGGCGGATTAGTGATGACAAAGCTTGATATATTGGACGGCATGGAAAAATTAATGATATGTAAAGCATATAAGCATTCCGGCAAACTCTATGAGGATTTTCCAAAGGAGCTTAATATCCTTCAGGAATGCGAGCCTGTATACGAAGAAGTGCCGGGATGGAAGAGCAGCACAACAGGGATAAAAGATTTTGAAAAACTCCCTGAAAATGCCAAGTCATATATAAGGATGATCGAAAAAATGCTGGGTGTGCCTGTTGAGATAGTTTCATTGGGGCAAAGAAGAGATGAACTTATAGTTCTAAAAAACACCTTCTGATGTCAAAAAGAAAATCCAACAGATTCAAAAAAAGACTTGAGGTTACATTCACAAAAGGCTCAGACGATTACCATGGCATAACAAGCGATTT
>CAZBSJ010000241.1:0-2934 GCA_964494165.1 uncultured Nitrospiraceae bacterium | reverse complement strand
ACAGCAGCATAGACCGTTCTTTAAAGAACAGATTATTGCTGACCAGCACTATAGCCAAAAAAGTAGATTTTATCCTCCAGAATAACCTTAGCAGGCTTTATGACATCTCTCTTTCAGGCAGGGTGAATCTTAAGGACAACGACTGGGAGCCGGAGAAGAGGGCGCTGGAGAATGCCTATCAGTATTCGCTGTTCACCGAGGGAGTTTTTCTGCTGGATAAACACGGAAATACCCTGCTTTCATACCCAGCCCGCTACGAAAGCTCTTACAATCTCATGTTTATTCCCTGGGTCAGCCAGGTAATACTTGAGGGAAGGCCTACTATCTCGAATCTTTATACACTTGAGCCGATAAAGAAACCTTTAATATTTGCCATGGTCCCCTTGAAAAACAATGCAGGAGACGTCATAGGCGTTGCAGGAGGAATGATCAACCCTACCAATCCGCTTATAAATCAGCTTTTACAGACGTCAGAGATAGGATTGAACAGCTATATAGAGATTATTGATTCGAATGAAGTTGTGATTGCCTCGAATAATACGTCTCACGTGCTGGAGCATCATAATCATGACGGTATTATGGGCAGAATGATAAAGGATAAAAAGGCAGGGATCCTGAAATGCTCACACGGTTTTTCCCAGGAAAAACCTAATCCCAGAAAACCTGATGTCCTGACATTCGTGCCTCTGGATACAGCCCAGTGGGGCGTGATATTAGGCCAGCTCGAAGAAGAGGTCTTTGCCCCTTCCAGAAAGCTGCAGACGCAGTTCCTGCTTCTGGCAGCATTTTTTGTAGTGACCGGAATGGTCTTTGCAATCGGCATGAGCAGGAGCATTGTGAGGCCCATAAGCTCTCTGATTGGGGCAGCAAACAGGATTGCAGGCGGCGACCTTTCAAAGCCTGTAGGAGATTTCGGCAGGGAGGAGATATTGGAACTCAGCAAGAGCTTCGAGGTCATGAGGAGCAAACTTGCAGAGTCTCTGGAAAACGCACAGAAGCAGAATATCGAGCTTGAAAACCGGGTTATGAAAAGGACCAGGGAGATAAGACAGAGCCAGCAAAAGGTCGAGAGCCTGCTGAAGATGGTAATATCCTCGCAGGAAGACGAGAGGAAGAGAATAGCACGCGATTTGCATGACGAGACCATGCAGACTTTGTCAGCGCTTTTGATGAAAATAGATATGTGCAAGCTTTACCCTGAGAATATTTCCCTCGAGAAAATGGAAGAGATGCGCGTCATTCTCCTTAATTCGCTCGACGGCATACACAATATAATCCAGAATCTCAGGCCTGCAGTTCTGGATGACCTTGGCCTTGAGGCAGCCATCAGATGGCTTCTTGACAAACACCTTAAAGATAAAGGCGTAACATGTTTATTTAATGCAATAGGAATAATGGAGAGAAGGCTGAACTCAAGGATTGAAACAACACTTTTCAGGATAATTCAGGAATCCATAATAAACATAGCAAAACATACAAAGGCTGAAAACGCATTCGTTATATTGAAATACCAGAAGGATGCGTTAGCCGTTACAATAGAGGATGACGGAGAGGGGTTTGATGTCCAGTCTGTTTTAAAGCAGACGGATGATGTAAGGGGACTCGGCGTGCTCGGGATGAAAGAGAGAGTCAATCTTTTGGATGGAAGGTTTGAGCTGTGTTCTACCCCTGATGAAGGAACGAGGATAGACATCTGGATTCCTCTGAAGAGTTATTCATATGCCTAAGGGATTTTATTATCAAGGTGGTTGATCAGACAGGATATAAAGAAGTTTATGAATAAAGTAGGATAAAAGATGATGTCCAAGATAAGAGTTATGATAGTTGACGACCACGCGCTTGTAAGGGAAGGAATCGCAGCGTTCCTGAAGATGTCTGCGGATATCGAGGTGGTAGGAGAGGCCTCGGATGGGATGGAGGCTATTGAGAAGGTAAAGAAGCTTAGCCCGGATATCATACTCATGGATATTGCAATGCCAAAACTCGGCGGGTTAGAGGCATTAATAGAGATTAAGAAGATAAACCCCAATGCCAAAGTACTTGTTTTGACACAGTATGACGACAAGGAATATATAAAGAGGTTTCTGAAGGCTGGCGCGTCAGGATACATTCTCAAAAAGGCGGTTGGCATGGACCTTGTGACAGCAATAAAGGCTGTTGCCGGCGGTGAGGCATATCTGCATCCCTCCATTGCGGCCAGCGTAATAGACGAATATATCGGCGTTAGAAAAGAAGACGCATCGGAAAATCTCTATGAGAGCCTTACAGACAGGGAAAAGCAGGTCTTAAAGCTTATAGCTGAAGGGCATACGCATAAGGAGATTGCTGACATTTTAGGCATCAGCGTTAAGACAGCCGTTGCCCACCAGACAAATATTTCTGAGAAACTCGATATACATTCACGCGCAGGGCTGATAAAATTTGCGATAGCAAAAGGGTTGATTAAGTTGTGAACAGATGAGGATTAAAAATAATGAGAATAAAAAGAACCGTTCTATTAAACCATTAAACGTCCCATTAAATGACACACAACAGTTCTGTTAAACAAAGCATCTAACTGATCTTTCGGCCTATATTCTTATGACTAAACTGGTGTTTTATATTTTTTTTATAATGAACTGCGACTTGATAATTTTTAAATTGTTAATGAGGTTCTTTTCTTTAACAAAATATTGCACTGCTCTTTTAACTTGGTAGTCCCCTTTTCCCCAGAGATAGTCATCTCCTGTAATAAATCCTCCTGATCTAACTTTCAGAAGCGCAAGCTCTAGATCTCTAAGGACATATTTATAATAATGATTTCCATCAATATATAACCAATCAAAATAGTTATCTGGGAATTCTTGCAATACTTCCTCTGAAAACCCTCTGTGAATAGAGCAATTAGGGACCCCTCCAAACTGAACTTTTACGCCCTCATATATCTGGTCCATA
>CAZBSJ010000240.1:0-2937 GCA_964494165.1 uncultured Nitrospiraceae bacterium | reverse complement strand
TTCAACTATAAACTCCCGAAAATTGAACATCCTGAGTGTATGTTCGAAGGAGGGGAGGTCTGCCGGTATATAGTTTCCTGGAGAGAATCAGTCTCTGATATCTGGAAAAAGGCAAGGAATTATGCAGCGATCGCTTTATTGATAGCATCTCTTGTTTATTATTTTATAAATTCTGATGCTGCATTAACAATAGTCTTCCCATCATCTATTTTTATTGTCTTACTATTAACACTACACTCAGGCTTGCTGGAAAAAAAGGAGCTAAATTCAGCTATAAATAGCCTCAGAGATTCGACAGACAAGCTTTTGGAGCAGACAAATACTAATTATAATAACGTTCTTATGATACAGGAAATAGGACAAGCTCTCAGTAAAAAATTGGATATGGAGGGCATCCTGTCAGAGGTGGTAAATATTTTGGAGCGAAGGCTGGATTTTGACCGTTGTTTGGTTCTGCTTGCAAATGAAGATAGGACAAGGCTGATTTTCCGCACAGGGTTTGGATATACCTTTGAACAATTTAATGTTCTAAAAAACAATGTTTTCCATTTAGACAGGCCTGAGTCCAGAGGCGTATTTGTTGCCTCTCTCCGCGAAAAGAAGCCTTTTTTAATCAATGACATAGATGAGATTAAAGATACCCTTTCATCGAATAGTCTGGAATTTGCGAGGCAGATGGGTGCGAGGTCTTTTATCTGCTGTCCAATCATATATGAGGACGAATCCCTGGGCGTTCTTGTAGTAGATAATATCAGGACTAAAAGACCTTTGTTTCAGAGTGACATGAATTTGCTTATGGGCATTGCCGCTGAGTTAGGAATACGCATTCATGACGCTCAGATCATAGAATCAAAGGAGCGTCAATTTAAATCCATTATACAGGTGCTGGCGGCCAGCATCGATGCGCGGGATTTTCTCACAGCAGGCCATTCTGAGAAAGTTACAGAATATTCCGTAGGCATCTGTAAAGAAATGGGATTGCCTGTGGAATATTCTGAGATGATCCGTGTTGCCGCGTTGCTGCACGATTATGGAAAGATCGGAGTCTCGGATTTTATTCTTAAGAAGGACGGCAGATTAACTCCAGCAGAGTATGAAGAGATAAAGACCCATGCTGAACAGACGAAGAAAATTCTTGAGCGGATAACCTTTGACGGAATATATAGGGAAGTGCCTGATATAGCAGCTTATCATCATGAAAACATTGACGGCAGCGGTTATCCCAAAGGTTTGAAAGGCGACGATATCCCGTTAGGGGCCAGGATAATTGCAGTTGCCGATTTTTTTGAGGCAATAACATCAAAACGACATTACCGTAATCCTATGCCTCTTGATGAGGCATTTGCGCTTCTGCATGAAAAGAAGGGCTTGCATTTTGATCCTCAGATTGTGGAGGCATTTGTCGAGTACTATAATAAAAATTATATGTCAAAATCCTGATGCTTGTTGATTATGATTTTGGCTTTATGCCTTTGCAGGAAATGACAGGGGTGTAGGTAAATCTTTTGGGATTTGTAAAAAAGGCACGGAATTCATTCAGAAACTCTTCATAGCCGTTATATTCTTCGAATTTGTAGTTAATCTTCTTTGGCGCGACTTCTACTTTTTTTAGCCAGTTAAAAGCATCAGTGTCATTTAACTCCCCGAATATCAGGTGATGAGCCGTTAAATCAATATCTATGTTTGTGTAATCAAGGTCATAAAGGAATGAATAGAGCTTTCTTCCTGCAAACGGGTCAAAGTCTGCCTTTTCCTCGAGAGCCTTTATTAAAGAGAAAAGCGTTTTCTCCAGTCTCTGGGGCATTCCGTAATGATTCAGGCAATTTTGGTCCAGATCAATAAGGCATAAAATGCCGCCCGGCTTTACTATTGAGGAGATATTTTTTACTATCTCAAAATTTTCAGCTCGGTAATACTCTAAAACAAATCTCACCCAGACAAAATCGAACATACCCAGGTCGATTAAAGGTTCCCTTATATCTTTTACCTTAAACTCTATCCCTTCTGCCGCATAGGTTTTCCTTGCGTATTCCATCCTCATCTCTGACCCGTCAATGCCGATCACACTTCCTTTTGGCTGGACCAATTTATTCAATATTGCAGTTGTTTTCCCTGAGCCAAAACATATGTCCGCGACCCGCATCCCTGGTTTTATGCCTGCCCATATCGCCCGTTTTTCAACAACAGCGCTATTAGTTTTCAGATCAAGGCGGATAGCCTCTTCATTGTTTTCCATCAGATATTCATTTTTTTGAATCATAAGTATTTGCCCATTTATATCAAAAGATATCAGTACTTTAACATATATCTTCAAATCAACACATGTGCTCTTAATGCCTCTCATTCAGCGTAAATCTTTTCTTGACAATACTCTATGTTTTTTGATGAAATAGCCAAAAATATTTGGGGAGGGTAAATGGGAAACAGGGGAGTCAAACAGAGATTAGCTGCCTCGATTATTGTTTTCTTCTTTATTTTTAATTTCGCTTCCAGTGCTTATGGGTCAGGCTTTGCTATTTACACCCATGGCGCCTCTATTGTAGGCCAGGGCGGGGCTGTGACTGCAAGCGCTGATGATCCAACCGCAATATTTTATAATCCTGCATTGATCAATAAACTCGACGGAACTCAGGTAGAGATTGGAACAACCCTGATTTTTCCTAAAAGAAAATTTAAGAGTGATTTCTCTGGAAATACCCAGGAGACAAAAGATGACATGTTCTATCCGTCTACCTTTTATATTACTCATAAATTTAATGACAAGATCAGCGCAGGATTGGGTGTGTTTAACCCTTTTGGCCTTGGAACCAGATGGGATGATGACTGGGAGGGCAGATATATAACAACCAGCGCTGAGATGCAGACTTTTAATATTAATCCTGTTGTTTCATATCAGGTAACACCAACCGTAGCTTTTGCCGCTGGTTTGGATTTCCT
>CAZBSJ010000239.1:0-2949 GCA_964494165.1 uncultured Nitrospiraceae bacterium | reverse complement strand
ATGGTTAGCGAAAGGCTTTCAAAGCTTGGCTTTACTCAGGAAGAGATACAGAGCAGGCTTGATAATCTCAGCGACCATCAGATACATAGCCTGGCCAGTCAGCTTGATGATATTAAGGTCGGCGGAGATGCATTAGGGGTAATAATTGCGCTCCTGGTCATAGCGATTCTTGTTGTATTACTGCTCCATCTTACTGGGCACAGGGTTATTGTAACTAAATAGTTTTACTAATGCGGATTTTTGTAAAAGATGCAGGAAAGCAGACATTGTCAGCATGTCTGCTTTCTTTTTTGTTTTTTTGTCTCATAGCGCTTCTGATGTCATGCGCAGGCCCAAAATCTGTCCCTGAATATAAATCCGGCCGAGTTATTGATGGCGTGCCTTTTTTCCCTCAGGAGGAATATCAGTGTGGACCTGCAACTTTGGCTGGAGTGCTAGGTTATCTGGGGCTGGATATTTCGCCTGAAGAGATTGCCAGAGATATTTTCAGCAGATCTGCGAGAGGCACTCTTAACATTGACATGATTGTATACCCTCAGAAAAAGGGGTTTGTTGCAGAGCAGTATTCAGGTAGCATGGAGGACCTTAGGGAAAAGATAGATTCAGGATATCCGCTGATCGTATTTATTGATTATGGATTTTGGGTGATGCAGGAGAATCATTTTATGGTTGTTGTCGGTTACAATGAGCACGGGATAATCGCAAATTCAGGCAAGGACAAGCACAAGTTTATATCAAATGAAGATTTTATAAAGACATGGGAAAGAACAAAATTCTGGACATTGTTGATAAAGAAAAAATGAGAAGTGTAATGAATGTTAACTTTAGGTCAGGCGTTCTCAAAATTTTTATCCTCCTCAGGGCGGATTCGCTGAGGCGAATAATCGACAATTTATTGAGATGGCATTACTTTATTTATTTCATAGCATGTTTTTTGGCATATACGCGAGATGCTTTTTTTTCAAAGGTGTCGTATAAAAATTTTTCCTACACCCGTCCTAAATTATTTTTCTGCTTTTGTATGGTTTTGGGTTTGCTTTTTTCCAGCTGCGCCTTGCCTCGGATTATTGTCCTTGACGACCCCCTGAGCCCGGAGGAACATCTGAACCTTGGAGTCGCGTATGAAAAAAAGGGAGCGCTGGACAGCGCTCTCAAAGAATATAAAATGGCCTCAAAAAAGCTTCCTGTTGCATATACCTATATCGGCAATGTATATTTCCAGAAAAATGAATATGATGATGCGGAGACATATTATAAAAAGGCTATTAAGAAAATCCCAAAAAATGCTGATGCATATAATAACCTTGCCTGGCTTTACTATATAAAAAAAGAGAATCTTGCTGAAGCTGAAGAACTTGCAGCTAAGGCGATTGAGCTTGACCCTTCAAGGGAGAGCATTTATAAAGACACGCTTGATAAGATCAGGGGTTTGATAACACAACAGAAAAGTTCGGAGGCAAAGTGAAGCAGAATATCTATCTTGAGACCATTCCTTTGGAAGAAGCACTCGAAAAATGGCTTCTAAGGCTTGAATCTGATGGCATGCTTAAGTCTTTTGACGGGGAGAAGCTGAGAGTTCGCGACACATTGGGAAGGATAACTTCCGAACCCATAATTGCTAAGATATCATCGCCATTTTATCATTCGTCAGCAATGGACGGTTATGCAGTTAAATACCCTGATACATTCGGGACATCAGAGACCAGCCCAAAGAGATTAAGGCTAAAGACAGAGGCTGTTTATGTTGACACCGGAGACCCGATCCCTGAGGGGTTCAATGCAGTAATAATGATAGAGTACGTAAACATAATCACGAGCCAGGGAGCACAAAGCAGAGGGCAGAGCGAAGAGGAATTTATAGAGATAACAGAGCCTGCAACCCCGTGGCAGAATGTAAGAGTGATCGGAGAGGATATTGTAGCGACCGAGCTTATCCTGCCTGAAAATCACAAGGTCAGACCTGTTGATATAGGCGCAACGCTTGCTGGAGGATATGTTGAGATAAACGTAAGGAGAAAACCAAAGGTCGTAATCATACCTACCGGTACTGAGATAGTCGAGCCAGGGAGTGCTCTTAAGAGAGGGGACATAATCGAGTACAATTCACAGGTGCTGGGCGGCCTCGTAAACGAATGGGGCGGCGAGGCTGTAAGGTTCAGGATTGTTCCTGACAATCTTGAAAAAATAAAACAGGCTATTTTAGAGGCCTATGAAATAGGAGACATGATTATTGTTAATGCCGGTGCATCTGCAGGCTCTGAAGACTTTACTTCAAGGGCTATTGCCGAGACAGGAGAGGTGATTCTGCATGGCGTAAGCATAAAGCCCGGCAAGCCGGTAATCCTCGGGATTGTAAAAGGCAAACCAGTTCTCGGCATTCCGGGATATCCTGTTTCCGCTTATATAACATTTAATCTGTTTGGCAGGCCTGTTGTTTATAAATGGCAGGGAAGGGAAGCTGAAAAGCCTGAGACATTAAAGGCTTTACTGTCCAGGCAGGTTGCGTCTTCATTGGGACAAGAGGAATTTCTTAGGGTAAAGATCGGCAAGGTGGGAAGCAAACTTATAGCAACCCCTGTAACGCGGGGAGCAGGTGTTTTGATGTCATTGGTTCGGGCTGATGGTTTTGTGAGAATTCCTGCGATGTCTGAAGGTTTCGGAGCAGGCACAGAGGTTGACGTAGAGATATTGAGGTCTAAGGCTGAGATAGAAAACACCATAGTCTGTATTGGAAGCCATGACAATGCACTTGATCTCCTTGCCAATTCACTCAAGAAAAAATATCCGATGCTTTCTCTGTCATCCGCTCATGTGGGTTCAATGGGAGGACTGCTTGCCTTAAAAAGGGGAGAGGCTCATATTGCAGGAACACATCTCCTCGATGCTGAAACAGGGGAATATAATGTTCCTTATATCAAAAAATTTCTGCCTGACAGAAAAATTGTCCTT
>CAZBSJ010000238.1:0-2953 GCA_964494165.1 uncultured Nitrospiraceae bacterium | reverse complement strand
AGGTAATAGATAAATATACCTTCAGGGTCACTTATTCAAAGCCCTTTGCGCCGGCTCTGACATCATGGGGAAATCTGGTTGTCCTTCCTAAGCATCTGTTTAAGGGCAAGGATATTACAAAAAACGAGTTCACAAGAGCCCCGATAGGCCTCGGGCCGTATAAGCTGAAAAAATGGGTGGAAGGGCAGGAACTGGTGCTTAATTCATACAGAGATTATTTTGAAGGAAGGCCTTACATCGATAATTATATTTTCAGAATAATACCTGATCTGGCGACAATGTTCCTTGAAGTTAAGGCAGGAGGAATAGATATGATGGGGCTTACTCCTGTTCAATTTGCCAAGCAGACAGAAACCAGCTTTTTTAAGTCTAACTTTCAAAAGTTCCGTTATCCACAGTTTGTGTATACATATATGGGGTTTAATCTGAAGCATCCGTTTTTTAAGGATAAGCGGGTGAGGCAGGCTATAGCGCATGCCATTGATAAGAGCGAGATAGTTGATGTCATCCTTTTTGGCCTTGGCACTCCGGCAACCGGTCCGTATGTGCCTAATACATGGCCGTATAATCCTGATGTTAAAAAATATGACCATAATCCTGATAAGGCAAAACAAATCCTTAAGGAAGCCGGATGGGAGGACACGAATGGCGACGGAATTCTGGATAAAGATGGCAAGCCCTTTAGTTTTACTATTCTTACTAATATGGGGAACAGCCTCAGGATTAATACGGCAACTATTATTCAATGGAGACTTAAAAAAATAGGGATTAACATAGAAATAAGAACGCTTGAATGGTCAACCTTTATAAATGAATTTATCGATAAGAGGAGATTCGAGGCAGTAATCCTGGGCTGGAGCATCGGGCTGGACCCTGATCAATATGACATCTGGTTCTCCGGAAAGACAAAGGAGAAGGAATTAAATTTTGTGAGCTACAGCAACCCTGAGGTTGACGAACTGCTCGAAAAGGGCAGAAGCACATTCGATATAGAAGAAAGGAAAAAGGCATATTTCAGGATACAGGAGATCCTTGCAGATGAACTCCCGTATATTTTTCTGTATGTGCCGGAGGCTACCACAATCGTACATTCACGGTTCAAGGGGATTAAGCCTTCTCCGATAGGGATAAATTATAATCTTCCGAAGTGGTATGTGCCAAAGAAACTTCAACGGCATACGATGGAGCCGTAGATGCTGACTTATCTTGCAAAAAGATTCCTGGAAATGATTCCGACCTTGTTCGGGATAACATTAATCTCATTCTTAATAATCCATCTTGCTCCGGGAAAACCTACGGACATATTCACTGAATTAAACCCTAAAATAACTCCTGAGGCTCGCGAGAGGCTCGAAAAGCTTTACAATCTGGATAAGCCCATAATTGTGCAGTACGGCCTTTGGCTGAAAAAGATTGTCAGGCTTGATTTTGGCGACTCATTTTCATCTGACAGAAGGCCTGTAATGCAGAAGATATGGGATACCAAAAGGCCTTTGCTCGAAAGAAGGCTTTTTATAACCTTTATGATCAACCTTATCGCAATGGTCATCATCTTTCTTATCGCTATACCTATAGGCATCTCATCTGCCACCCGCCAGAATTCGCTTTATGACAAGATAATGACGACAACTGTATTTTTGGGTTTTGCCATGCCTTCTTTCTGGCTGGCGCTCCTGCTTATGATGTTTTTCGGTGTTTATCTTGACTGGCTGCCAATATCGCAACTTAAGTCAATGAATTATGATTCCCTGTCTTTTGGCGGAAAGGTTTGGGATCTATTCAAACATCTGGTTATCCCTATTTTTGTCTCGGCATTCGGGGGGCTTGCTTCTGGTTCAAGATTCATGAGAAGCAGTATGCTTGAAGTAATAAGGCAGGACTATGTAACTGTTGCGAGGGCAAAAGGCCTTTCTGAGAAAAAGGTCGTATATACCCATGCGTTCAGAAATGCGCTTCTCCCGATTATTACGCTTATCGGCCTGTCTGTCCCCGGGCTGATAGGCGGGAGCGTGATTTTTGAGAATATCTTTGGGATATCCGGGATGGGGCAGTTGTTCTATATGAGTGTAATGACAAGGGATTATCCGACTGTAATGGGAATTTTGACGATTGGCGCGATGTTGACTTTACTCGGGAATCTGCTTGCAGATATTGGTTATATGCTTGCAGACCCGCGCATTAGGGCAGGATAAAATCATGGGGCCGCATAATATAAGAAAACTTATCTGGAAACGGTTCAGAAAAAACAGCCTTGCCTTAGCCGGAGGAATAATTGTTATGGCTCTATTTGTCGTCGCAGTCCTTGCTCCCCTGCTTTCTCCCTATGACCCTAACCATATTGACAGAAAGCGTATTCTCGAAAAGCCGAGCATTATTCATCCGCTGGGCACGGATGATTTAGGCAGGGATGTGTTAAGCAGGATGATCTGGGGATCGAGAATATCTCTGTCTGTCGGTTTTGTAGCTGTTGGAATAGCTACTATCATCGGAATGATACTTGGAGCGCTGTCAGGATATTACGGCGGGTGGATGGACCGGATAATCATGAGATGCATTGATATCATGCTGTCTATCCCTACTTTCTTCCTGATACTTGCCGTGATTGCATTTATAGGGCCCGGCATATGGAATATCATGATGGTGATAGGGCTTACTTCATGGATGGGTGTTGCAAGGCTTGTGCGGGCTGAATTTTTATCATTAAAAGAAAGAGAGTTCATCCTCGCTGCTAAGGCTATTGGGGCCAGCGATGTACGGATTATATTTAGGCACATAATGATAAACAGCATGTCCCCTGTGCTTGTTTCAGCTGTGCTCGGAGTTGCAGGCGCAGTGCTTGTCGAATCTGCCCTGAGTTTTTTGGGTATAGGCATTCTGCCCCCGACTGCAAGCTGGGGGAATATACTTACCTTAGGAAAAGACAATATGGAGATAGCATGGTGGCTTTCTGTTT
>CAZBSJ010000237.1:0-2965 GCA_964494165.1 uncultured Nitrospiraceae bacterium | reverse complement strand
CCCATTGGTCCCATTCCGCCTCCACCAGCTGGCGGCATATCAGGCAGGGTAAGTCCTCTTTCCTTAGCTCGTTCCTGCATCTTTTTGTGGTGCTCCATACGTAAAGCCTCTCGTTCTTCTCTGGTATTCAATCTGCGCATTTTATTCCTGTATTCATTGCGCTCCTCAGGTGTCATCATCTGACTGCCGTATATTTGTTCCTGCTCCTGTTCCTGAACACGCATTCTTTCATGCATTTGCTCCTGATCAGCTGATTGAGCCAGAGGTGTTAATAGTAGCCCTAAGCCCATCACTAAAAAAAGAAAAAAATACTTTCTCATGACAGCCTCCTTTGTTTTGTAGGTTTAAGTGCATTATCTCACGGTTTCTCTGGTTTGTAAATGGTAAATCTGATGATGAAATGGGCAAAAATTAAAACAGATTTTGAGAAGTAAAATATATAATAAGAATGTGTCCCTATTTTATGTCGACCAATTCAGTTATTAGTTTAAAATAAACAGAATGTGTCCCTAATTTAAATTATCCACGAGTGTTTTATACTTCTCATGTATCATCTTCCGGTCGAATTCCCAGAACTCAGCAAGCATTGCCTGATCTTCTGCTTCGGAAAGGTATGTTCGTGAGGCCGGGAAGAAGATCTTATCCTCTTTTTCGATATGCTTTGGGTAGAAATCCACTAAGGTGGTCAGGAAACGAGTAATATCCACTATGGCCTTAGAGTCTCCATTTCTATAGCGCGTGTTTGCCTCAACCAGCGCCTTTGTAGTTTTCCTTCCGAATACATGCTCTTCTATAAGTTCATCCATGACTTTTCGGTCTGAAGCTGATAAATTCTTTTTTCCCAGGTCCCTGAAAAGGATATCTTCTTCTTTTCCGTGGTGGGTGCGGTCAGCATATGTCCGGATAAAGTCCACTGCTTTATCGACGAATAAGGGGTCGATTTGCCTGGTGCTCTCAACTCGCTTCAGCGTATCCTTAATTACGGCAATCATCTTATCTATCAGCCTGTGCTCTATCATGAGCGGTCCGCGTGCCTGCATTAGGTTTCTCCTTTCTAAGCTAATTATTTGAAATATAGAGAAAAAATCGATGGCTGTCAAGGTAAGACCGAAAAAATTCCTTGACAGTGCAGCTATTATGCAGTATAAGTTTAATAAGCTATATATTATATTGCAGTTGTATAAGTCGTGAAACTATTATGTTGAACAGATTTCAACAATTTATTCAGGGAAAAGAGCGAATTAACGAAAAAAATATACCTTATTATATAAGGTGGATATCTGACGGCTATACCTATATTAATAAGGAGATAGGGCAGAGGCTAAGTTCTGAGCAGAAACAGCAGTTTTTAAGCCACTTAGCCCAAACCCATGATGACTTTCAGGTTAAGCAGGCTGATTATGCGTTAAAGATTTATGATTTCTTTCTTTCCCAGCAAAAAGAACTTTTCAGGAACAATAAAGACTTTGAAAGCAAATGGACGGCATTGGAAGACAGTGCAAGGAATATGCTGCGCCTCAGGCACAGATCCATTAACACTGAGAAGTCTTATATCGGCCGGCTAAGGCAATTCCGGGAGTTTGTTGGAGGGAAAAACCCTCAGGAACTTGCAGGTAAGGAGCTTAAAGCATTCCTTACTTACCTTTCTGCTGAAAAAAAGGCTTCTCCTGCTACACAGAATCAGGCCATGAATGCCATTTTATTTGTTTATCGCTATGCTTTGAATATAAATGTTGAGGGTGTGCTTAATGCAGTGAAGGCAAGGCAAAAGCGCGGGCTTCCGCATGTGCTGACAGTTCAGGAAACTGAGCAGATATTCGAAAACATGTCCGGTGTCCATCGGCTTATGGCAATGCTGACATATGGGTGCGGGCTTAGAATAACAAAATGTCTGGGCATGAGAATTAAAGACATGGACCTTGAGCAGGGCATTGTTATTATTAGGGCAGACAGAGGCGAAATGGATAAAAGCACTGTGTTGCCTGAGATGCTAAGAGATGACCTTGTTCGGCATATAGCAGAAGTTAGATTAGTCTATGATAAAGACAGGCAGCAGAATCTCGAAGGCGTATCTATCCCTGGCGCAACTGAAAAGAAAAATCCAAATGCCGGCAAGGAATGGAGCTGGTTCTGGCTCTTCCCGTCACCGACCCTATCAGTGGATCCCAGAGCTATGGTTGTCCGCCGGCACCACATGCATCCTGTCTCTTTGCAGAGGGCGGTAAAGTCTGCTGTTCAAAGGGCCGGGATATCAAAGCAGGTCTCTGTGCAAACCCTAAGGCACAGCTTTGCAACTCATCTGCTTGAAAAAGGATATGACATTAAGACGATTAAGGAACTGCTCGGACACAAGAATCTCCAGACCACGATGATCTATACCCGGCTTGCTTCAAAAGATGTGCGCGGCTTGCGTAGTCCGCTGGATAAGTAGATTCAGCATAAAAGATTAAGAGATCTATGTTTCAGAAGTGCTCTCGTCATCTTCAATTATGATGCCATATAGATTGCCGGGAGGCGGTGATCCTCTTTTCTCATAAGAGATGTCGCATTCTGTATAGTGAGGTCTGGACCTGCGATTGTGAGCAATAAGTGCTTTAACAATTTCCCACCTAACCTCGCCTCTCGCAGCCATGGTAGTCAGTTCCTCGCACGCTGTTCTGTTGTCATATGAAATTGGGCGATAAGGCCTTGGAGAGATAAGGGCGTCATATATATCGCTTACGGCAACTATTTCTACAAGAAAATCCTCCAGTTCTACACCCCTCGGATATCCGGAGCCATTTTTTCTCTCATGATGGTCTCTTGCAACTCTGATAGGAAGTTTGCTTGCATCTTTCAAATAATAACTCATTAAAACATATCCAGCTGCAGTATGGTGCTCAAGCATGCTGAGCTCTTTTTTGGTAAGAGGAGTAGTCTTTTTAATTATATTAAGAGGAACGCAGATCTTCCCGATATCATGTGT
>CAZBSJ010000236.1:0-2975 GCA_964494165.1 uncultured Nitrospiraceae bacterium | reverse complement strand
GCTATTCTTGTTACCAATGATGATGGAGTGCATTCACACGGCATCCTTGCGCTGTTCAAGGCAATGAAGGAGATCGGGGATGCTTATATTGTTGCGCCAGACAGGGAAAGAAGCGCCGTAAGCCATGCATTAACTCTGCACAGGCCTCTAAAAGTAGAGGAGATAAGAGAAAAAATATTCGCTGTTAATGGCACGCCTACCGATTGTGTTGCGATAGCAGCAAATAAAATTCTTCCTGAGAAGCCTGCGCTAATCGTGTCCGGCATCAATAAGGGCGGCAATATCGGGGACGATATTACCTATTCCGGCACCGTGTCTGCCGCTATAGAGGGAACCATAATGGGAATCCCATCATTTGCGGTTTCTGTGGCCGGAGAAAAGGACTTCCATTTTGATACCGCGGCTTATTACTCGACTGGAGTTGCAAAATACATCCTTGAAAAGTCATTGCCTTACGACACACTGCTTAATGTTAACCTCCCTAATCTGTCAAAAGAAAATATTGCCGGGGTTAAATTTACCAGGCAGGGTAAGCGCATATACGACAATGCAATAAAAGAGACCTATGATCCGCGTGGTGAAAAACATTTCTGGATAGGCGGGGGCACCCCGTATTGGGAGCACGGAGAGGACACAGACATACAGGCTGTGCTTCAGGGATTCGTGTCCATAACACCCATACACCTTGATTTAACAAACCATGCGGCGCTTGAGTTTTTGAGAAAGACCTGGACTTTTTCTGCGGTCCCTCTGAAAATGCGATAACGTAAGGAAGGGGTTAACCATACATAAGATGAAAAAATACGATGTCATAATTATTGGTGCAGGCCCTGCCGGAATATTCGCAGCCCTTGAACTCCTGAACAAGAAAAAAAATATAAAAATCCTTATCGTCGAGAAGGGGAAAGATATCGACAAGAGAAGATGCCCCATGATGGCAAGGGAAATATCATGCAGGGCATGCCCTGAATGTGCGCTGCTCAGCGGTTGGGGAGGTGCCGGTGCCTACAGCGACGGCAAACTTAATCTTTCGCCTGAGGTCGGAGGATTTCTTTCCCGTTATATAGACGACAATTATCTAAGCTCGTTGATAAACTACGTTGATAAGATATACGTAAAATATGGGGCTTCAAAAAAGACTTATGGGGGAGACAGCAAAAAGATACAGGAGATTGAAAAGCTGGCATCAAAAAACAACCTTGTATTTATTCCCACACGCATAAGACATATCGGCACAGACAGATGCAGAATATTGCTGAAAGAGATAAAAAAATCCCTTAATGCAAAAGTGGACACCATATTCGGCTCTGAGGCAGAAGATGTGATTATAGAAAAAGGGACAGCAAAAGGAGTCAAACTAAAAAACAACGACAGGATATATTCAGACTTTGTTATATTGGCGCCTGGCAGGGAAGGATCAAGATGGCTTGAGAAGGAAGCAAGGCGTCTTTACCTTACATTGTTACAGAACCCTGTTGATATCGGCGTAAGAGTAGAGGTGCCCGCGTCTGTGTTAGAACATATGACGAAAATTACCTATGAGCCAAAACTTGTATTCTATTCAAAAAAATTTGACGACAAGATCAGGACATTCTGCGTTAACCCTTACGGAGAGGTTGTAAAGGAATATTTGCCTGAATCAGACCATACTAAAAAGGGGATATGGACTGTAAACGGACACAGTTATGCAAACAGAAGGACAAATAATACCAACTTTGCACTGCTGGTAAGCACATTTTTTACAGAGCCTTTTAATGAACCAATATCTTATGGAAGGTACATTGCAAGGCTGGCAAATTTCCTCGGTGATGGCGTAATTGTTCAAAGACTGGGGGATCTGCAGCAGGGGAGACGCTCTACCCATGCAAGGATTGCAAAAGGAGTGGTCACTCCTACTTTAAAAGATGCAACTCCTGGGGATCTGAGTTTTGTAATTCCCTATAGATACCTTTCGGACATTCTTGAAATGCTTAACGCAATTGACAAGATTGCTCCCGGCGTAAACTCAAAACACACATTGCTGTACGGAGTTGAGGTGAAATTTTACTCTATGCAGCTTAAACTGACCAGCAATCTTGAGACAGAGGCAAAAAACCTTTTTGCAATAGGAGACGGCGCAGGTGTCAGCAGGGGGTTAATACAGGCATCAGCCTCTGGCGTGATTGCTGCGCGCGAGATCTCAAAAAGATATGGAAGACTTTAAAAGACTTAGGGACTTAATGGTTGACACGCAGCTTATTCCCCGGGGGATAAAAGACAAAAAAGTGCTTAGTGCCATGAGAAAAGTCCCGAGACATCTTTTTGTAGATGAGTATATGCAGCATAAGGCATATGACGACATGGCATTACCAATTGGCGAAGACCAGACGATCTCACAGCCTTATATGGTTGCTGTAATGACTGAGCTTCTCGAATTAAACGGTGATGAGAAAGTCCTTGAAATAGGTACGGGGTCAGGGTATCAAACTGCAATTCTTGCAGAGATATCCAAGGAGGTCTTCTCCATTGAAAGAAAACCTCTGCTTGCAAAAAATGCAATCGAGAAATTAAGGGCACTCGGATATGACAATGTACAGATAAAGGTTGGGGACGGCACGCTGGGTTGGCCGGAGCATGCCCCTTTTGAAAGGGCAATAGTAACAGCAGGGACCCCAAACATCCCAGCGCCGATCATAGAACAAGTGGCAGAGGGCGGCATTGTTGTTGTGCCTGTGGGTGACCGCTTCTCTCAGAGGCTTATTGTTGCAAGAAAAAATAAGGGTATATTGTCAGAAGAGTTTCATACGCCATGCATGTTTGTTCCTTTGATAGGCGAATACGGCTGGAAGAGAAATGAAACGAAATAAAGAAATGTTGAATGATAAATGATTTTATTGATTCCCTTCTAAAAAATAGCAAATTAAGAAATCAGATTTCTGAGCATAAGTACATCCATCCGGCAGTCCCTAAATACAGAAAAATCGATCTTCACGAAA
>CAZBSJ010000235.1:0-2978 GCA_964494165.1 uncultured Nitrospiraceae bacterium | reverse complement strand
GGGAGCAGAAGGTCTTCGAAGGGGAAATTAAAGAGATCTCGCTCCTGCGGCGAAAGATAATTTTGGGAGAGAAGTAAGAAATAATCCGACCGTCTTTAAAAGTTATATGACGATCTTTCAAAATCATCGTCAATCCAGACCATACCGGGTTTCCGGCCCGGTACTGATCTTGCTTTTCCTGGTTTATAATTCGGGCAGTCTTTAGACCCATAGCAATGTGTTTCATACCTCCATTTCTTCTTTTCAGGATTCCAGTGATCAATGATGATTTCCGTTGCCATCACAATGCCCCAGTGACATTGCCTGCATTTTGATTCATACGTTTTAGGATCAAGCCTGAGATGGCCTTGTTCACGGTAGACTGTCAAAGGCGGGGCAATACCTCCTTGTATCTCTTTTCCTTTAGAATAGTCCCTGCGTTCTATCAATCTTAGTCCGCTCACCTTATAAAGGTCCGCCCATTCTTGTTTCGGATTCTCTAAAGGCAAAGCCTCTCCGGTAATTGAGTCGCCTGCACGGAACTGGAATTTTTCATGCGTCTTTTGACCTACTGCAATGCGCAAAAAAGGCCATTCTTTGCTATCAACCACAGCGTCCATTACCAGGATGTATCCGAGATATGCATGACTGATTTCATTGAACGAACGGATGAGCCTTATACGGGCCTTAACCGCAGTGATTATGCCTTCAAATTTGAACTTATTTGACAAAGCTGCAGCCTCAGCAAACTAATCTGCTATTAAGCATAGGATTAAAATCTAGGCTCATCGTGAAGTCGTGTGGGTGAAATGATGAGCTTGAATCAGTATAACATGGCTTCAGATAAGGGTAAAAGAGCTTTTCAAGGGGTGAAGAAAACCGTATGATTTGTAGATGGGAAAAAAGAGACGATTACTGGACGAATATCAGTTCCCCGGATTTCGACCGATGCCTGAATTACAGGGGATGTTTGGAGACCAGCGAGCACGTATCATCCGACTCAAGAGAACTCAAAAAAAACGGTTTGCGGATGTTGTGGCACAACACATCGTGGATACTACGACAAGAAACTGCAGCAGGCGCGAGATTTGTCCTGCGGGGATGCCCGGATATATCTGGAAGCAGAGGGCCGGAGAGTCAAGTGCAGGAGGTGCGGCAAGGTGAAAAGGGAGAAGTTGCCCTGGTTGGCGAACAACCCTTTTTACACAAAGCGATTTTCGTACTATGTAGGCCGGAAGTGCCGAAGTATGACCATCAAAGACGTGGCAAAAGAGCTGAAACTGGATTGGCATTCGGTCAAGGCTTTGGACAAAGAATACATGGCCGAACAGCTTCGCAGGAATCCGGTAGCCGCGCCTCGGGCAATCGGAATAGACGAGGTATCGTTGAGGAAGGGACATACCTATCGCATTGTAGTCAGCGACCTCGAAAGAGGGAAGCCGATCTGGTACGGCGGGGAAGATCGCTCTGAGGCAAGCATGGATATGTTCTACGAATGGCTTGGGCCCAAGAAAACAAAGAAGATAGAGTTGGCGGTCATGGACATGTGGAAAGCCTTCACGAAATCCAGCCGGACTAATGCTCCCGGATCTGCCATTATTTATGACAAGTTTCACGTAATGAGACATCTTGGCGATGCGCTCGATAAAGTACGCAAGATGGAGTATGCCCGCCTTTCAGGAAAAGATCGTTCGTATATAAAGGGGCAGAAGTACACGCTGCTATCTAACCGTGAGAATCTTACCCTTGATGGCCGAAAGGCTCTTCGGAAACTTCTCCATGCAAACAAACGGCTCAATGCAGCTTATCTCTTAAAAGAGTCTTTCGGTCAGTTGTGGAGTTATCAGACCGAGGGATGGGCCAGACGGTTCTTCGATAACTGGAAGCAGTCGCTTAAATGGCAGCGATTGAAACCTTATGAGAAGTTCGCAGAAATGATCGAACGGCACTGGGATGGAATTGCTGCTTACAGCAGACCCGAGAATAAAGTTTCACTTGGCTTTGTCGAAGGACTGAACAATAAGATCAGAGTCATTCAAAGGAGAGCTTACGGTTTACGTGATGAGGAGTATCTGAGACTGAAAATCCTTACCTGTATGCTCAAAGAGTTCTAAAATGACCCACACGATTACACGAAGACCCAAAATCTATAATCCATAATGCTTCCCTCAAGTTCAGGATAGAGATTATCTATCTTTTGTTGAACCTCTATGGTTTTCTGAATGGCTGTAACAATCTTGCAATAGGTTTGTATCTCATCGAGGGATAGGCTCCGTCCTTTCCTGTCCTTCAGCCATTTGTCACACACCTGATAACCTCCGATTTGATATCCCCATACCTCCCCTGATACGCCTTCAAAGTATTGCTCTTTGTTGATATAGACACGTCCATCCCTCTCCCAACCCTCTCCCCCAATGGGCGAGGGGCAAGATGTTTCCCTCCCTTGAGGGGAGGGATTAAGGGAGGGTGTGTATTTTGGTTTTTCTACCCTGTTATTTCCCTCAACCTGAAACCGTGCTATTGGGTTATCAAGTTCCTGCGATTTAAGCAGATGAAGATCAACTAGCCTGTTTCCGTGTTCAGACATCTTCTTGAACAGTTTATAGTCTTTAGTAAACGGCACTCTCGGGAAATCTATCTTCAGGAACTCTGCATATTTTGTCCTGTATGTCTCTGAGTAAAGGACAGCATAAATGTAATAGAAAATTTCTTCAGGGGATGGGCTCTTTTTGTACGCCTTGGATAATTTATCTACAAATTCAGGGGACAGATTCGGCTTTCTTGCGTTGTATTCGGCTTCTGCTTCGAACAGCATCATAGTGCCGCCGAAAGATTTCTTCTTCGATTTATCTTTTGCTTGATAAAGGTAAAGAGGAAAAACAGAGCATATGCCTCTGTTGCTTATGAAGAATCTGTTATCGATAATGTTGTTCACACAAAAAGCATAATTAGTTTCTGTTGCGGAAGAATTCTATAGGAAAGAAAAGCCTGAACCTTTA